>DASQJJ010000047.1:0-13080 GCA_035631115.1 Candidatus Eiseniibacteriota bacterium | reverse complement strand
ATCTTTCGATAGAATTGATGAGTTGCACAAGACAGGAGAGGGACTACGAGGCGTAAAGACAGGGTTTCCAGATTTGGACACTATGTTGTCTGGTATGCAGGCGTCCAACTTACTTATTTTAGCTGCACGTCCTGGCACAGGAAAAACAGCAATGGCAATGAATATTGCACAAGCAATTGCTGTAAATGACAAAACGCCTATTGGTATTTTTTCTTTGGAAATGTCTCAGGAAGAATTGGTAGACCGTTTACTCGTTGGTCAAGCAGATGTTGATGCATGGAGATTAAAGACAGGAAAATTATCCGAGACAGATTTTACCAAATTGTCCGAAGCAATGGGACAATTGGCCGAATCTCCAATTTTTATCGACGATACGCCTGGTATTACGCTTTCTGAGATGCGTACCAAAGCACGACGACTCCAGCTAGAGCATAATGTTAAGATGCTTATTGTTGATTATTTGCAGCTTGTAAATCCTGGAAGAAAAGTAGAAAATCGCGTCCAGGAAGTATCTATTGTTTCTCAGGCATTAAAAAATTTAGCAAGAGAATTAAAAATTCCTATCTTAGCTTTGTCCCAACTTTCTCGTGCTGTTGAGCACAGAGGAGATGCAAAGCCGCAATTAGCAGACCTTCGAGAATCTGGTGCCATCGAGCAGGATGCCGACGTTGTCATGTTTTTATATCGGGCAGACCCAGATGCGACAGGCTCTCCAATACCAATTAATTTATATGTTGCAAAGCATCGTAATGGTCCAACAGGCGAGGTAAGTCTACTCTTTAGAGGAGACAGGATTAAATTTTATGGAATGGAAAGAAGAAAAGATGACGTACCCGCAGTATCGTAATTTCTCTGATTGACAAGATAGTCTCCAGTCCTTTTTAATAAATATATACCCAAAAAGTAGATGTGGTCCTCCGCATCTTACCGTTCGCCTTCAAGTACTATTCGTACACGGCTCACGGAGCGATTACTGGAGGACATAAGAAATTCTAAAACTCACAAAGTTCGTTAAGAATTTCTAATGAAGGGGGGTGAAGTGTCATGGATGATAATACACAAGTACAACAACCAACAGACCAAGCAGTAGCTGACCCAGCAGTCAGTTCTATGAATGATGTTGCAGGGATGACACCACCACCTGCACCAGTTATGCCAGATCCTGTAGCAAATGTTGCCGATGCAGCACCTACGGCGGATGCAATGGCAAGTATGTCTGCGCCAGATCCTGTTGCTCCAGCACCAAGTATGGATATGCCCGCGTCAAACGCGGCTAACCCAGCAGGAGAAAAAGCAGCAGATGACGACTATTCCTATGCAGAAGATGTCCTCAATGAAATTTTGGATTCTTTAGATAGAATAGAAGCAAAATTAGAAGCAATAGAAAAGAAGGGGTAAAATCTCACTTTTTCAATGTTTTACAAAAATCCCAACCTAGTGTTGGGATTTATTGTATTTGTGAGCATTCCATGTTGGTAGTTGCATGATAAAATCAACTTAGTATGGAAATTAGAGAAAATACATTGCATATTAATCAACATAAGGGTAAGGCAGCATCGTCTGAAACTATTCAATTCCAAAAAACTTCTATACGAGAGCGTTCGGGATGGACAACAGAACCTTTTACATTTCTGGGTGAAAAAGCACAAAGAGCTGATGGATGCAGATTTACTATAAAACCACCCGAAACTCCAGAAAGTCCTTATAATTCTATTTGGGTTGTTCGATGTCTTCAGGATGTTTCTTTTCAAGAAGCGCTCACAAAAGGTAGTGGTTATTGGTTAGCACAATCTCCTAAAGGAGAGGTAATAGTAATTGAAAGTAATCCAGATGAACAAGGGGCAGTTATCGAGTGGGGAGGTAAGGGTTGGGTAAATACATGGATAGCAAAAGACTTAGGTGCAGAGATTATTGATATTACAGAACCACCTTATACATTCAACACAGAACAAGAATTACCCATTGATGATCCATCTGTAAGTTCTGCTTTTTGGAGTGAATACCATAAATTGAAAAGGGACACTCTGCTTTAAATTGTCACAATAATTTAAAATTCATCTGTGGGCGAGGAGGGAGTCGAACCCACATGACCAATTACGATCAAAGGTTTTTGAGACCTTCGTGTCTACCATTCCACCACTCGCCCTTATTACTTGTTTCAAATCAAAACTTCCGTTTTGAGCCTTTGTATTATATACTGTTAGCTACAACCAATCAACAAATATGACCGATAAAGATAGATTGCTTCACCAAATTAAGCCTCTGGAATATACTCTTCTTTTCAAGCCCAACCTTGAAAGTTTTACTTTTTCCGCAGAAGAATCTCTTCTTTGCGACGTACTTACTCCAACAAAAAAAATAACCCTTCATGCGCATAATTTAGAAGTGGCAAAAGCATCCCTTGTTGTTAATGGGGAAGAGCATATTGCAGAAATTTCCTACAATAAAAAATCCAAAACAGTTACCCTTACTTTTCCCCAAACGCTTCAAAAGGGACAACATACTTTAGATTTACTTTTTTCAGGAAAAATTAGCAACACACTTCGGGGTTGGTATAAAAGTGCATATACAGTAGGGGGAGAAAAAAGACATTTAGCAACAACACAATTTGAAGAAATAGGTGCACGAGAAGTCTTTGTAAGTATCGATGACCCTCTAGCAAAGGCAATTTTTAATGTATCCTTTGTTATTCCATCCCATCTTACTGCTATCTCAAATACCATAGATACTGTTGTTGCAGAGCACGATGGTTTTAAAACAGTACAATTTGCCCCAACTCCAAAAATGTCTTCTTACGCGCTCGCATTTATTGTAGGAGACTTTGAGTATATAGAAAAAAAGATAACCAGTGGGGTGAATGTGCGGGTATTTGTGACACCAGGCAAAAAGTCCCAAGCACAGTTTGCTCTAGAAACAGTAGTAAAAATGCTGCCTTTTTACGAAAAATATTTCGATATTGCATATCCTTTACCAGTACTCGACTTAATTGCTATTCCAGATTTTGACGCAGGAGCAATGGAGAATTGGGGAGCAATTACCGCACGAGAAGTTGCTTTGTTGGTTGACGAGGAACAAACCTCCAGTGCGAATAAGCAATGGGTTGCAACAGTTATTGCACATGAGCTTACTCATATGTGGTTTGGAAATTTAGTAACCATGAAGTGGTGGGACGACTTATGGCTAAATGAAGGCTTTGCATCGTATATGGAATATGTAGGTCTTCACGAATTTTTCCCTCAGTGGAATGTGTGGGAGCAATTTGCCGTACTAGACCACAATAGGGCATTGGGACTTGATAGTCTCGAAAATACCCATCCAATTCAAGCACAAATTACCGATGTAGAAAAAGTATCAGAAATTTTTGATGCGGTCAGTTATTCAAAAGGTGCATGTGTTATTCAAATGCTTGTTAATTTCTTAGGAGAAAAAGATTTTCAAAAAGGTTTACAGATATATTTAAAAAAACACCAATATGGCAATGCCGAGACACAAGATTTATGGAATTCTCTGGAAGAAGCATCGGGAAAGAAAATTAAAAATATGATTCATGCATATACATCCCAGCCTGGTCACCCGCTTGTCCAAGTAACAAGTAATAATAATTCTCTTACTTTGTCCCAGACCAGATTTTACAGCAGCCTTCTTTCAAGAAAAAATTCCCAAGATACAACGCTTTGGCAAATTCCATTGTCTGTACAAAAGCCAACAAGTACTACTGAAGAAATTTTTCTTAAAGATGTATCCCTTACGGTACCATTTTCTGACTCATGGATTAAATTGAATAAAGGAGAAACAAGTTTTGCTCGAGTTATGTACGATGCGAAGGTATATAAGAATTTTCAACAACCAATAGAGCAGAAGGTACTATCCAGTATAGATAGAATGGGTCTGGTCCGGGATGCATTCGATAGTGCAGAAAGTGGGTATCTTCCAACAGACAATGCACTCCTTCTTGCAAAAAATTATACAAAAGAAGATTCTTATATTGTCTGGGCAGCACTCTTAGGCAAGCTGGGTACCATCGAAAATCTTTTGTCCCAAGATGCACTTCTACCTTCCTTCCACATGTTTGTACGACATCTTCTTGGAGAAATTAAAAAAAAGACAACGTGGGAGAAACGTCCTACAGATTCCCATAGCGATATTCTTCTTCGTTCAACAATTCTTGCAAGTCTGACTCAATATGAAGACAAAGAGACTATTGCCAAAGCTTTGGAATTATTTACGCAAATTGCAAAAAATAATAAAAGCATCGATACCGACATTCGAGGCGTTGTCTATGCAGCGGTAGCAGAAAATGGGGAAGTAAAAGAATATGAGACATTGCAGCAATTATATATCCAAGAAGAATTAGCTACAGAAAAAAATAGAATTGGTAATGCGCTGTGTCTTTTCTCAGATAAGTTGCTTATTCAAAAAACACTCGAATTTTCTCTTAGCGAGCATGTGCGGACTCAGGACATTGGAAGATTTTTGGTAATGTCATTTGGAAATAAAAAGGGGAAGAGTATCACATGGAATTTTATTAAGACTCATTGGGACGAGTTACTCGAAAAAATGGCAGGAATTGGTATGGATTGGATTATAGAGGGCGCATCGAGTGTTGTTGAAGAAAATCTTGCAGAGGATATTAAAAAGTTTTTTGCAACTCATCCGCATCCAAAATTGGAGCGTACCATGAAGCAAGTCATTGAGCAAATAGAGTCCAATAGAGATTGGCTTAAAAGGGATAGGGAAGCGATTGAAAATTTCCTCTCAAAAGCTGTATAATAGGTTCTATGATTTCAGTTAACGATTTACGACAAGGCGCAATCTACGAAGACTATGGAAATCTCCTCCAGGTTGTATCTTTTGAGCACGTTAAAATGGGCAGAGGCTCTGCCACTATTAAGGTAAAAGTAAAAAATCTCAGAACAGGATCTATTTCCGAAAAGGGGTATGTAAATGGACAAAAAGTTCAAGACGTCCTTGTACAAAAAAAGGACATGCAGTACTTGTACCAAGATGGAGAATTTGTCTACTTTATGGACCCAGCGTCCTTCGATCAGGTAAGTATTCCTCTTAAAATTATTCCAGAGGCAATGTATCTTAAAGAAGGACAGAATTATCCAGTTGCTTTTAAAGATACAGAGGCCTTATCTCTTACCATGACGCCAAAGGTAGAGCTAAAGGTTGTCGATACCGCACCAGGAGTAAAGGGAAATTCTGCATCCAATGTATTTAAAGAAGCTGTTTTGGAAAATGGACTCAGTGTAAAAGTACCACTTTTCATCAATGTTGGCGACTCAATTAGAGTTGATACCCGAACAGGTGCTTACACCGAGAGAGCATAGCCCAAGGTACTCATATGAATAATCATCTGCTGTCTGCCTTAAAGGTACGGCCATTCCTTTTCCTCTGGATTGCCGAACTTCTTTCCCAGATTGCTTCCAATATGACCAATTTTATTCTTCTGTTGGTTGTCTTCTCGCTTACTCATTCCAATACTGCTGTGTCGGGAATCATGATTGCGTTTCTTTTTCCGGCAATTGCTTTTGGAATTTTTGCAGGAGTATTTGTAGACCACCAGGATAAAAAGCACGTTCTTACCGTGACAAATATTGTTAGAGGTCTTATTCTTCTTCTCCTCTCGACGCAGCATACAAGTCTTATCTGGGTATATGCGCTTACCTTTGCCGTTGCCACTGCAACGCAATTTTTTATTCCGGCCGAAACACCAATGATTCCACTATTAGTTGAGAAAAAATTGTTACTAGCAGCAAATGCATTATTTGGTCTCGCATTTTATGGGTCACTTCTTATTGCGTATGCGCTGTCTGGGCCTTTACTTATTTTTTTCGGAGAAAAAAATTCTTTTCTACTTCTTGCAGGAATGTTTTTATTTGCCTGTATTTTTTCTGCTCTTATCAAGAGGACTCAAGAGGTAAAAAGGGAATCGAAGAAAGGACTTAATCTTACTGTTGGTGGGGAAATAAAAATTGCACTGCATACCATTTTTACCAATAGAAAAATTTCCCATTCATTTTTGCTTTTAGCTCTTTCACAAATTCTCGTACTTGTTATTGCTGTTGTTGGTCCAGGATTTGCCAGTAATATTCTTAAGATTCCTGTTGCAACATTTCCACTGCTTTTCGTTATGCCTGCTGCTATTGGCATGGGGGTTGGAGCATTTATTCTTACCAATTATTTTCATAGTGTTTCAAAAGACAAGATTACCAACATAGGACTTTTTACCACAGCCATTGCTATTACATTGTTGCCATTTGCAGGACAACTTGTTGCACAACCATTTGTGAATAGTTTTAATACGCATATGCAGTCAAATTTTCAATTTACAAAGATTCATCTACTGGCAATTCTTGCTTTCTTCTCTGGACTCGCAAATGCATTTATGTTTGTCTCGGCAAATACACTTATCCAAGAAGAAACAACCGATGCAATGCGAGGTAAAATTTATGGAGCACTCAATTCTCTTGTGGCATTATTATCTCTGGTGCCAATTATTGCAGTTGGGTACCTAGCAGATATATTTGGTGTTGGAAAAGTGCTTATTGCAGTTGGCATTACTGTTGGTATTATTGGGGTAGTGCGTCTTATTACAGCAAAAGAATGATAGAAGTAGCTTGTACCATTGTTTTTCTTTTTACACTCTTCATCTTGTCAAAAGATGACTTTGTCCTCATGAGAAGAAATGTCTCACAAAGACTTCTTTTTGATATTGCGTGTGTGAGTGGAGTGGTGGGACTTTTTTTTGCACGACTTGTGTATGTTGCTATGAATCCATCTATAGCGTATTTCAACCCATTAGTATTTTTTATTATCCCGTACTTTCCAGGCATAAGCACAGCAGGATTTCTATTTGGTATGTGTCTTTCTGTTTATATTTTTGCCGTACGAAAAAAACTCCCTATAGGGAAAGTATTCGATATCGTTGCCTTATCTCTCGTTGCATCAGGCGAGATATACTTTCTTATCCAAGCAGTCATAGAGGTAGCAAGAAGACAATGGCTTTCTTTTGGAGTCTTTGCAGCATGTTTTGTCTTGCTTCTTATTATATATATTCTTTTACGAAAACTAACCCTTTCCAACAGGACAAAAGATGGCTCTGTCACGCTTATTGGTCTAGCCAGTTTGTGCAGTATTGTTGCGCTGTCTCAGCTGTCTGTAGAGCGCTTTCATTCCTTTCCAAAAGAATTACCATATTTTCTTATTTTGCTTCTTATTCTTTTTATTAGCTTTGTTGTACGAGTTATGAGAAAGCAGGATAGGGGTAATGAGTAGGCTCTCGGTACTTTTTGAGGACAAAGACTTCCTTGTTGTAAATAAGCCAGCAGGGATTATTGTTAATAGGTCCGATACTACTGCCAGCGTTTTAACTCTCCAAGACATGGTCTCCAAATATCTCGGACTTCCTATAAATAGATTAATTGAACAGAAAACAACGAACGACGAACGACGAACGAATAACCCAGAGTGGGAGACTCCCGAAAGTGCATTCCAAAATAGGTCTGGCATAGTGCATAGACTAGATAAAGAGACATCTGGAGTTATTCTTGTTGCCAAGACGTTGCCTGCATTTATAGAGTTGCAGCGGCAATTTAAAGAGCATTTGGTGGAAAAAACCTATCTAGCCCTGTCTCATGGAAAAATTCTGCCCGAAGAAGGGGAGATAAGCGTGCCGGTAGGAAGACTCACATTTAATAGAAAGCGATTTGGTATTGTTGCAGGAGGACGGGAATCGGTGACCAAGTATAAAGTAATTTCAAATTTTCACCCTGTCATTCTGGAGGGAGCAAAGCGACCGATAGAATCTGGAAAAAGAAGGGATCCTATCGCTTCGCTCCAGGATGACGTTTTTACTCTAGTAGAGTTGTATCCTAAGACAGGGAGGACACACCAAATCCGCGTCCACTTGCAATACATAGGTCATCCTATTTTTGGCGACGAGTTGTATGCTGGTCGAAAGGTAAGCAAAAAAGACAGAAAAATACTGCCGCGCGTATTTCTGCACGCGGCAAAAATTTCTTTTCTCCACCCACGTACCGGGAAGAGAATGGAATTTAATGCCCCACTTCCAGATGAATTACAAAATGTACTAGAGACTCTTTAAGATTCTGTTGGATTTGAATCTGTTGACCCCCTAACACTCTCAAAGAATGTCCTATAAGCTTTTGTCATTTTTCGTGGTTTTCCTTCTCCAATTCTATTTTGCTCAATGAGCCAACGGGTGAAGCGCAAATGATCCATTACATTTTCAGACTCTTGTGCTTCTCGGCTCTGGTTTACATTTCTAGAAACTTCTGCTAATCCTACTGCTTGCTTTGTGGTAAATCCTCTTGCAAGAAGCCTTCTCACAGTTGGGTCTGGATGAACAAATCTTCCTTTTGGTGTCTCTCCATCTTTTCTTTGTGTGCTCATATTTTTCACCTCCTCTCACTTTGTCATTTCGAACAAAGAGAGAAATCCCCTTAGAGATCTCTCGCTTCACTCGAGATGACAGTAAACTACAAAAAATCTCCCTCATTTCTGGGGAGATAGTTGCTTTTTCCAATAGCAAAAATCTCCCTAGGTAAGGAAGATAATTCGCTTCATTGCGCAGTGGATAGTCATAAGTTAGGAGGATAATAACACTGGGAGTATGCTTTGTCAATGCTTGCAATCAAAAAAGAGGTTAGGTAAGATTAAAGGGAAGTTATCCGCCTAAGCTTACTTTGAGTCTTCACGTACTATTCGTACGTCAGCTCAAAGAGCGCTTTAGCGGCGGATTCAAGAAATTCTAGAACTCACAAAAAGTTCGTTAAGAATTTCTAGAAGGAGGTGTAATGCAAAATGGGATCTTTTGGCGATTTTGGTAAAAGAGAAAAAAAGAAGAAAAAGCAAGGGCAGGGCAGTGGCGGAGTATCATTCTCCAGCAGGCCTGTTTTTGTTCCACCAGTTCAAATAAAAAAAGATAAAAGAGAAAAATAATACGTAGCCTGCCTGCCGGCAGGTCTGCCCACTATGAGAAAAGCTCAATCGAAAAAAAAGGACAACAGTCTTAAAATTGCGACTGTTTTTGTAAGCTGCATCCTTCTTCTTATTGTAGGAGGGTTTCTCCTCAAGCTTCTTCTTATTGTGAGTCAGTCTCATTTTGATTCGTTTCATCAATATATAGTCGAGGTAGACGAAAGCAATTCAAAAGGAATGCTTATTTCCTTTGCCCCAAATAATAAATCTGTCACATTCCTTACGGTACTCGGGAAAGTAGACAATTCGTACGGAAAATACTTAGACGTACCTGTAGATGGGTATGTGCATATGACAATACCCCAAAATCTCAACCAACTCACCCAACAGATGCTTTTTGGTGGAAAAGAAGAAAAAGGTATAACAATTATTGACAAGCTGCGTCTTCTATTTTTTGTGAATACCCTTAAGCCAGGGGATTTTCACCAACAGACAATTCAATTGCCAGTGGACGCGCAAATTACCGAAAAGCTCCTGCCAAGTATTTTTCTAGACAGCACGTTGTATGCAGACAATGAAAGCGTTGCAGTTATTAATGCAACAGGAGAGAGTGGTATTGGCACAAAAGTTGCGCATCTTCTTACAACCATCGGTGTAAATGTTATCTCAGTAACAACCTCAGATGATGAGAGTAAAGAGACCACGCTGAGTGCTATTCATCCACATACCTATACCGTATCTCGAATAGAAAGAATGTTTCATGTCTCATCATCAACTTCCACCAATCATACAATTTCGGACATTACCCTTACTGTTGGTAAAAATAGCCTTTCTCAGCTACAATAAGGGTATGCTTATCGCGGTCATTATTGCTATTGCTTTGCTCTCGCTCCTTTTATCCTACATTTCTATTTATAACGACAAGAAAAAAAGTCACCACGTAGAGGAAGTAAAAAAAGACTTAGAGAAGGGAAGAGTATTGTATTATGCGGATTCTTCTTCGTCCTCATCCTGAGCATTCTTAAGAGACGTTTTATGAAGAGCTAAGTGGGTCTTATCTCCAAAAAGAAATGATGGTTGATTCTTGAATTTTGTTGCTCTTTTTTCTTCTTTCATAAAAATAGTAACTCCATGATCGTTGGCAGATTTTATATAGGCGAGATATTGGTTGCCTCCATCAATAAATTTAATAAGTCGTTTTCCCAAATCGTCTGGGAGTACGCCAATATACTCCTTATCGTCATCCTGAACAAAAATTTTCATCCTTTTTTTGCACAACGCAACTGTTTGGCCAACCTGCAAATGACTAATAGTTTTATTTGGTGCTGTATTTACTAAGGTTACAATTTTTGTTTTGCCTGATTCTTCCAAAAACATATTACTTACCAGCTTTGCAGGAATGCCAGCAGAATGATTTCCAGGTGCATTCAGACGCTTGAGACCTCGTGTTGCAATAGGATTGAGTGTATCTATCTCCAGCACTCTTTCGTATGTTTCTTTTGCTTCTTTAATGTTGCCAAGTGCTGTGAGTGCAAATGCGAGTCTATTTAATGCCTCGGTGTCTTTAGGATCTTCTTTAAGGATTTCGACATTTAGTGTTGCTGCTGTTTTCCAATCGCCACTTAATGCTATTTGGATTGCTTGTGTTTTTAAGGAAGTCATTTTTTTGCAGTTTCTTTTAGTGGTTTTTTATCCCGCTAAGGCGGGACTTAATTGAAAAATTGTAACGGGATTTATTGCAAAAGTCAAGACAGATTAGGTATAATAAGCTCTCAGTTACCAGCTTTCAGTTTTCATTTTTTTTAACTAGTAACTAGGAGCTGATAACTAGAAGCTAACAATGAGCGGACATTCAAAATGGTCAACAATAAAAAGGCAAAAAGGAGCCAATGATGCCAAAAGAGGTGCGCTTTTTACGAAGCTCTCTAAAGCAATAACAATAGCTGTGCTAGCTGGTGGCGGTGTTGCAGATCCTGCACAGAATTTTCGGCTGCGCTTAGCAGTAGAGGCAGCACGTGCAGGCAATATGCCAAAAGAAAATATAGAGCGCGCTATAGAAAAAGCAGCAGGGAAGAGTGGAGACACTTTGGAAGAAGTACTATATGAAGGTTTTGGTCCAGGAGGAGTGGGGATTATTGTCGAGGCGGCAACAGATAATAAAAATAGAACAACCAGTGAGGTGCAAAATGCATTTAATAAAAATGGGGGAAATATGGGAGCAATGGGATCGGTGAGCTATCAATTTAAAAAAATGGGACAATTAGTAGTAGAAAAAAATTCTTTGTCCTTTGACGATGTATTTCTAGAAGCAGCAGATGCAGGGGCAGAAGATGTAGAAGATGCAGGAGAAGTAGCATACCTATATACACAACCAGGGGATTTAGCAAAAGTCCGAGACAGCTTGAGCAGCAAGGGAATTGTAGTAAAAGAAATGGAATTGATTTGGAAACCAACCGTGACTGCAGAAGTTGACGACACAACAGGGGAGAAAGTTATGAATATTTTAGAGAAATTAGAAGACTTGGACGATGTGCAGAAAACATACTCAAATATTGCATAACAGATGATAAAAGAATTCTTTATTTCACTTCTTCCTCCACATTTACAACCCAAACAAAGAAGAAGTGAGGAGAGAAGTGGATTTGCTTTTAGTAAAAGACAAAAATTTGTTATCTCGGTTGTCTTACTTTCTCTTGGACTTTTTTCTTCGGAATACCTTTTTAGTGGGTATGGAGTATTGTTTGCAGGAATTCTTGCCATTGTTACGGATTTATTTATTATTATTTCTTTGGGAGATGACCTCATGGGGAGCTTCTCTATTTATCCACTTGTCTTACCATTTTTGTGGAGTTTGTCATTTGGATTTTTTTACTTCTTGGCGCCAGCGAGACTTCTTACAAGAATAATCCTTACTACAATATATGCAGTAGGAATGTATTCAGTCTTGTTGTCGGAGAATATATTTGTTGTTGGATCTATTCGCACAATTGCATTACTGAGTAGCGCTCGTATTGTTACATTTGTTATCTCTCTGGTTGCTTACTTTTTTATTACCAATACAATTTTTTCTTTTCGACTTTCTATTGCTCCAACACTTTTTCTTTTTGCAATTTTTACTTTTCTCTTTTTACTCAGTAGTATTTGGACCTATACACTAGGGAAGGACATAAAAGAGGATTTACTCTGGAATATTATACTCACACTATGTCTTACAGAGTTTGCAGGTATCTTGTGGTTTTGGCCAACACCTGCAACTGTTTTTGCTATTTTTATGACTGCAGTTTTTTATATTTTCATCGGGCTTACGCACGTGTGGTTTGATAAAAGGCTTTTTAAGAGTGTCTTATGGGAGTACTTGTGGGTTGGAATAGTTGCATTATTTGTTCTTATTTGGTTTAGTAACTGGCAGTAATTCTATATAATTTTACGCACGACTAGCCTCGCATAAAAGAAAAAAATTTCTCAATACCTGACTAGGGAAGAGGAGAGTGGTACTTTTGGAAATAGCCTCAAATGATATAGTTTGATACATAAAAACTATAAGACCTATAATAAAAATTGCATACTGTAAGAAAAATTATAGGACTAAATTGTGGATAAGTTTGTCATTTTCACGGCTTTTAGAGGCCCTCTTTTCACGGCTTAGGTATGAGCTATTGTGGGGTGACGCGAGGCGGGGTGCGCCAAAACCTTTCTGGAGTGAATGGAATGAGCGAAGCAGGTTTTGGGGCTGTCGAGCGGCAGGACCCCACTTTCTGTTGGAGCAGATAAAATCATCTGAAAAAAAAGTCGAACGACTTACACGGTTTTGAGGCTAAAAAGTGTTATTTGGATTGATTTAGCAACCTAAATTCAACATCGCCAGAAGACTCTTCGGGGAAAGCCTGCCTGCCGGCAAGGCAAGGTAGGACTCTCTTAGAGACATAGGCGTACAACTACTAATGTACTAGTACCATAGCAACTGCAATTACTACACAACTCTACATAAGAGAAGAGGCCTCTCTCCTCGGGCTATAGAGAAAGTCTTACTAAGTTGTCCTGGGTCCTCGGATGCAAAAAAACGACGTGAGAGTGCCAAGGGAAGCCTATGTAATAACGTCGCACAATAATACTTTTACGACGTCATCCAGGCTC
>DASQJJ010000046.1:0-8654 GCA_035631115.1 Candidatus Eiseniibacteriota bacterium | reverse complement strand
GCTCAAGTCGTGGTCCAACAATACCTGTTTTATTCGGATCGTATAATTTATAAAACAAACCAATAATGGATGACACCATGTAATGCTTTTGCTCTTCTGTGTATGCCTCCATAATATTAATGCCCATTGGGCGCTGCGTGTCGGATGGGTCAAAAACAATCACATCCTCTGCTCTATTTGGCGGTACACGAAGGAGAATTTCTTCAATCAAATCTCCATGAGGATCAATTACACAAATACCTTCGCCATTTTCTATATCCTGGATAATCATTTGCTTAAGAAATTGTGATTTTCCCGTACCTGTTTTACCGATAATATACATGTGTCGTGCTCTATCTTCCTGAAGCATATATACAGGACGAGACAGTCCTCTAAAGGTACTTTTCCCAATATAGAGTCCGTTGTCTGGAATTTGTGTTGGTGCTGGTGCTCTTTTACTCGTAAGCCAGAAAATGCCTGGCGTTGTTACCTGCTTATTGGGGAAATGATATATCGTTGCCAATTCCTCGGAAGACATAACACCAGTACCTTTGTACATTGGCCAATACCTATAGATAAAGTCGTGCATAAAAAGACCTTTAAAGCGATGCTTATTCTTCTTAAGGGAATTTGTTGCACCAAACATTGCCAAGGCACTTCCTATGTTATCCAGATGTCCTTTTGCTGACTCCATTGTGGAAGAACACACAACCGCCCGAATAACTACGTCAAATCCTGGCTTACCTATTTTATTTTCTATGGTTTCCAGCTCTTTTGGATCGGCAGAATATGTTGCCTTTTCTGGATTACTTTCTGCTTTTTTTACTTTTCCAATATGTCCTCTTCCTATTTTTTTCCATTTACCATCTGCAGGACTTATCATTATCTGGATTGCTGCGCCTTCCCCTTCCTGCATTTTTGCAAGTGTTGAGGTAAGAAGACTCATACCATCTACAGCCATATCTTTATAAATTTTCATTTGTGTGTATGCTGGACCTTTTGGGCGCCAGCTAGCAAAGGCAACTTTTCCGTCTTCAGAAAAAATATTATATTCATTGCCAATCACACCCTTTTGCTTCGCATCTGCCTCGTCAACAACAGCAATGTCTGCATCGGGATATGCTCCATTAATTTGTTTTTCTACTAAATCCCGCAATTTTTTTGGCACATGAATGTAATAGCGAATATCCCCCGGCTTACCAACAATTTCAAAAGAAATATGTTGCTGCGGTTTAAGAAAAGCAAAACGTCCTGATTTTCTCAAAGAAGCAAATCCAGAAAAAAGCTGCTCTGCTGCATCTATTTTTATTTCGTTGTCCCTTGGAAGAGACACCTGCAACAGGACACTGTCTAATGACGCTTTCTCCCGACCATTCCATTTGTACCAAAGAAACAGCGCATATCCCCCAACATATAATACTCCCGCAAGAAGTCCTAGTGCCAAAAGCATTCCAGACAAATATGACAAGCTGTCAAAAAAATTAACTTGGGTAATCATTGGTATATTCATATATTGCTTTGTTAATCTGTAGCGTGTGCCTTCTTATCTTGTTCTTTTATAATAAGCCTAACAAGCCAAGAAAAAGAGTCCGACACTTTTTTATGCATACTTTTTAATTGATGCAAAACAGTTGAAGACGTCTCAAGATTGATTGTTTCTTCCTGTACGGATGGCACAGTCATTGCACTATTGGCCATGCGGACTCCGGATTTTTGAGCGTCTTCAGAAATCTTTTCTACAACTGGGTGTGCTTCTACTCCTGCATCCTTTACTTCCTGGGGCAAGACAACTTCTGGCGTGGATGGACTAACCCATTCAGAAACAGGACTTGGGGCTCCCATTGCCTCCTTTGGCCCCCCAACTCCAGCCAAAGGCTGGTGGGCCTTTGGCCCAGGTTGTGTTGGTTGTTGTGGTTGAACAGGCTGTGCAGCGGGTTGCCCCCCTGCTATTCTGGCAGAGTCCTGAGCCGGTCGTTGGACTTGTCCGGAATCTGATCCTTGATTTGTTTGAACAGGGTGTTGAACCTGATCATCTTGAGCAGTTGTCATAAAACTATGATACCACTTCAGCTTTGGCAAAACAATTATAGTAGCCTTTCAATAACCTAACAATAATTGACTTATAGTCTTGCATGTGATATATTTTCCCTTATGGCAAGACAAGCTATTCTCACTAGACAAGGTGCAGCTAATGTAAGAAATCCTGAAGTTCTGGAAGCATTAAGGTCTATTGGAATTGTTGCGCACCCTCAAGAAAGAGGTATAAATTTTCTGAGATATGGTGAGGACGTAGATCTCAACCCAGTTCTTGATGGGGCAAAAACAGTAATGCCAGGCGGGAGAGGAACAGGTAGGTATAGGCGAGCAATTGAGATAGCAAACAATAACGCTAAGTAGGTTTCCATCCACAGGTTGGACAGGTGGTTAATTTTCCAGATTGAACAAGTGACACTTCTTCAGTACTAGCAATCCAATCACATTGTTTACACTGAATTCTATAACAGATTTCGCAATCATTTTTCATTTTTCGTTTTTCTTTTTTCATTTTTTTAGCATCCTACCTTATCACTTCCACAATTTTGGCAATTATTAACCAACTCATTAACAGGTCGTACATTCATCTCTCCACAATCAGGACAATCAAATACCCTATTGCCCAACTTATCTTTTCCAAAATCCCTCATGCTAAATGTTGTTGCCATATTACTTGCACGAGTATCTGTTGTTTCAAATGCGCTAGAATCTCCACACCCGGTTGTCACTTGCCGCACGGACTTTTTCCCTTCTTCAAGCATTTGCCCACGGGATAGCGGTACTGCAATCGGTGCTGATGCAATTACTTCCGCCCTGCGATGTGGATGTCGAAGACTATCTGCAACGTCATCTGCTTTTCGCATAATCACATTCAATGTGCTTTTTAAAAGCGTGTCATCTTCGGGAGTTTCAACAAGGGTATTTACATAACTTACAATAAGTCCTGCTATTTGCCGCTTCACTTCCCCAAAATCTTCCGTAGACAGAAAGTCTTTTCCTTTATGGAAATGTGCATGAATTTCTTCTGGGTTATTGGAAAGATTGGATGTTGCATCTAAAACCAGTGGATGCGATAAGAAATAGCTATCAAGCGACTCATCTGTGCGCTCTGTAAAGAATCCAGGAATAAGCTCTGCTGCTTTTTGCTCATACTCTTCAGGACACAATTCTGAGGCAAATCTTCGTGCTGCAACATAGCGCTCTTTTGAGTCTTTGTCTTCGGACAAAACAAACACATCGTAAAAATTATGGACGTATGCAGACCCTTCGCCTCCTGGAGGAGAAATAGAAACAATTGTTGTCCCAATATCTGCATGTGGATTTCCAAAGACTTCCTGAATTTTTGTAAATTGCTCAATTTCTGCTTGTTGACGAGGTTTGTCTACATCATGTACTACTTCGTCGCGACAGTCTTTTCCCCGAGCAATCATATCTATTAACGGATCTGTCATGCCCTCTCCATACATTACCCCATCCCTTAGGTCATAGCGAAATTGTGAAAGTCCAACATTAAGCCTTTCTCCGATAAATGTTTCTACCTGAAAGGTTGTATACCCATTCAGGTTATTTCGTACATGCTCATATGCCGTACCTTCATGTCTGTGCTCTTTGAGTGTCTGATATACTCCCCTATCCAATTCTGGCTCATAGGTAAGGGCACGTCTTCCCATATGTCCTGCACGATACTGAGAGACAAACTCATCTCTTCTCGCACTAATTGCCGTATTAATTCTATTAACTGCCTGTACGTGTGGTGTAGGTCTTTCCATATTATTTCTTAAAGGGTTTCCAGATAACTTCTTTCTTTGTTTTTCTATTGGCAAATCGTCCCATGGTATATAAAAGATCTGATAACCTGTTAAAGTAACGGATAAACTCTGGTGCTACATCTTCTTTTTGGGAAAGGCTAATAAGTCGCCTTTCAGACCTTCTCGCAACAGATCTACTCAACTGTAAAAATGCAGACGCACTGTTTCCCGTAAAAAGAATAAAACTGACTAAGGGCGTAAGCTTTTTTGTTAGGCTATCTATTGTTTTTTCAAAGGAGATGACTCTATCGTCAAGATAGATAAGAAACTTTTTACTTGGGGCATCCTGGGGGTTTGCAAGGCATGCTCCTATGTCGAGTAAATCCCTCTGAATTGTTTGCAATTCCTGCACTAGTTTCTTTGTTTCTTGTTTCTTGTTTCTTGTTTCTTGAAGGAACGATTGTGCAACACCTAGGAGGCTACTTAATTCGTCAAATGTCCCGTACGTCTCCAAACGAATATTGTCTTTACTAACCCGCGTCCCATCAAAAAGACTTGTCTTTCCCTTATCCCCTGTTTTGGTATAAATCTTTGTCATATAAATAATGCAAAATGCATTATGAATTATGCTTTCTTATTGCATACTGCTTAATTCTTACTGCATACTGCATAAGTTCGTATCCCCCAAAAAATAGTCCTGTGTAAAAAAGGTCCCCAAAAACAGTTGGCCTAAAAAATGGTAAAGCCATCACATACGAATCGATCATGCCAGAAAATGTTCGGGAATATAGAGCTTTTGGATACCAAAAGTTGAAATTAGTAAGAAAGTAAAAAATAGTTGAAGAAATAAGCGATGACAAAATTATGTTTTGCACGCTTTTATGATTTTTAAGCCAGATGCCTATACCAACAGTTAGAATAAAACTCGCATATACAGAAGGTGTACTTGCACTAAATCCTAGGAAGGAATCCGACAGTATCATAACTGCTAAAGGGAGAAAAAAGGCATTTTTCTTACTGAGATATGTCCCGCCAAAAAGTGCCATCGCGCCAATCGGTGCAAAGTTAGGTACATGCGGAACCAGTCGGAGCAAAACGGCACTCCCAATAATAATTCCTATGGCAACTATGTTTTTCATAACTAAAAACTTGTCAATACAAACCTCAACGTATCAGTTGGTTGCACCACATAGGAGGAAACTCCTACATTTGAAGACACACCATTCACTTGGAAATCGTAATACTGATTAGATGCTGCATCTACTCCATTAAACCCGGTAATGAAAACTCCCAAACTCCCTCCGTAGTCGGTATAGTGCAGATTTCCCAAACCTACTGCATTTTGTATTACCTCCCATCCAGTTTCCTCTGCTGTAAGAGAAGCTGTATACGTACTTGCTGTGTGTTCTCCTGCATAATCAACTTGTACTGTAACTGTTGGTATAGCAGGGGTTGGAGAAGCAGTCGGACTTGGTGTTTCTGTAGGCAGAACAGTTGGAATGTGTGTTGGCGTTACAACAATAACTACTGGTACTACTGTTGGTGCAGGAACATCACTTACTGGCACGCTTGTTGGCGCAACAACAGTGATGTTATTGACAATTGTTACTGGCGCACTCGTTTGGTCCAAAGGACCATCAGCCTTTGGCTGAGGCGTAGATGTTGTTTGGGTACCTAATACATGAGGTTTTGTCACATTTCGTTTTGAAAAACTTGGAACATTTCCTGCAAAAAATGCAACAAGAAGGAGAATAGTAATTCCTATTGGCTTACCCCATGTGTGCAATATTTTTTTAAGCTGTTGCATAAAAAATAAAAGTAAATTTTGGAAGGAATAGATCGAAGATATTCGAAGAATTCCTGCTCGGGACCTATTTGGGAGCGTTTTCCGACTGTACGGTAGCGGCACTGTGAGGGAATTACACCCTTCTTACCAACTCACAAACTAACACTCTGAATGACCACAACTATAACATTTTTTACATCCATCTTCGTATGCAAATGCACTTACACCACATTCTGGACAAATATCATACAGGCTTGTTGATGTACTGGCAGCATCTACCACTTGCCCTGAGCTTGCCGAATGGGTACCTTCAAGCGTTAATTGCGTAACTTCAGCCAAAGGCTGATAGGCCTCTGGCCCAGGTTGCTCTGCATGTTCTTCCGCTGGGACATGCATCTCAGGAGCTGGTGGAACAACTCCGTCATGCAGTACCGATGCAATTACTTGCCTATCTTCTACCTTACCGTTAACGGCAAAATTGTAGTGCTGTGCGAGTACTTTTGCAACGGCATCCGGCAAGCTTCGCACTCTATTCGCTCCAAACCCAACACTCCTACTCCCACCAATACCGGTCAGCATTGCAACAATTTGCTTCATTCGCTCTCGTGGTGCAAGTCCGCTATTGAGTCTTAAATTAAGAGAAATCATTTTTGCGAGACCCTCTGCCATTGCTGTTACATCACTTCCTGATTTCCCAACTGTGATAAAGACCTCAAATGGCTGCAGGTCTTCTGTGTGGTTTATGGTAATAAATGTTTCACCAACAGGAGTTTCTGTTTTGTAGGTACTTCCATCTATTTTTTGTGGCCTACTAATAACTGGCATTATAGGAAGTGGCTGTTGCTGAACTGTTGCAACTTCCGTTTTCTTATCATCAACCCGCTCTAATACTCCCTGTCGAGATCCATCTCGCATATAGGTGACGCCCTTCAGACCATAATCATATGCCGCCATGTACAACTCTTTCACATCCTCAATAGAATCTGTCTTTGGACCATTTACGGTCTTGGAGATACTGGAATCAATATATTCCTGAGCAATTGCCTGTGCTTTGACATGCTCCATAGGAGTGAGGTCATTTGCGCTTACAAAATACTTCGGCCGCGCTTGTCCTTCATGCGACTTCAACCATTCTTCAAGAAGTGGGTGATAAATCATGTGCTCGCCAAGTCTATCTCGTCTTTTAAAGGCAAATTCATACACGGGCTCGACACCACTGGATACACCCGAGATAAGAGAAGTGGTCCCTGTAGGTGCAATAGTAAGAAGCACTCCATTGCGTATACCATATTTTGCAATACCGTCTCGAATATCTTTTGGTAATGCTTTAATGTGATACCCTTTTAAGAATTCTTCTTTCTGAAAGTGTGGGAATGCGCCTTTTTCTTTTGCTACCTCAACCGATGCTCTATATGCATTATCTCGTAAAACCTGAAAGATTTTTTCTGTAACAGGCAAAGACTCTTCCGACCCGTATGGCAATTGCATTTTAATGAGTGCGTCACCCAGTCCCATGATGCCAAGACCAGTCCTGCGAATATCTTTTGCACAATCTTCATTGTCTTTAAAGAAGTAATACGTCTTGTCGATGACATTATCCATAAAGCGCATGGCAACCTGGACATCTTTGCCAAAACTTTCGTAGTCAAACCATCCAGCTTTGTCTAATTTTAAGTCCGCATCTTTCACGTAGGCAGATAGATTCATTGCACCTAAATTACATACAGCCCATGGACCAAGAGGCTGCTCGCCACATGGATTGGTTGCAACAAGCCTTTCAAAGTACCACGTATTACTTCTTTTATTTGACCTATCTAAGAAATGAAGTCCTGGCTCTGCACTCGTCCAGGCTGCAGTACAAATAAGGTCCCAGAGGTATTTTGCTTTTATTGTCTTAAAGACTCGTACTTTCCCACCTTTTTCAATCCATTTGTCCAATTCGCCGTCCCACATCTTGTCATATTTTGGATCGTCTAGGTCGGGATAGCGTAATTCCCAATCGCCATCTGCCTTGACTGCCTCCATAAATGCATCAGACACACAGACTGATAAATTTGCACCATTTATTTTAGATAAATCCTGCTTAACAGTAATAAATTCTTCAATGTCTGGATGCCAGTCATGAAGCATAAGCATGAGTGCTCCTCGTCTTGTCCCTGCTTGCTGCACTATATCTTTTGTTGCAACAGAGAAAAGCTCTGCCCAATTAGTTGGACCAGAGGACGTCCCATTTACTTTTTTAACGCGTGCACCCCGTGGTCTTAACGAAGATAAATTAAATCCTACTCCTCCACCCCGCGCCATAATCTCGACCATTTGCTTAAGAGTGTCCAAAATTGCACCTCTGGAGTCCCGGGGAGATGGAATAACAAAACAATTAAAGTACGTTACTTGGTAGTCTGTCCCTGCTCCAGACAAAATTCTGCCACCTGGGACAAATTTAAAATCCTGCAGTGTCTCTCTAAATGCTTTCTCCCATTTTTTGCGGTCTTTTGGCTTTTCATTTTGCGCAATACCCCAGGCAACTCTATCCCACGTCTCTTCTGGAGTACTTTCTGTTGGCAAACCATCTTTGTCTTTTAGCGCATACCTGTCCATAAAGACAGTTTCACGCAGTGTCCCTGCAAAATTTGGTACATTGGTTATCTTTGTATCACTCATATTATTTAATGACTAATTTTTTTACTTCCTTTTCAAAATCTTCAACATCTACAAAGCGTTTAAAAACACTGGCAAAGCGAATATATGCCACTTTGTCTAATTTTTTCAAGCGTTTTGCTACCATGTCTCCTATCTCCTTACTTTTTACTTCCAACACTCCTCGTGCTCGTATTTCCCTTTCTATTTCTGCAACTATTTTTTCTACTTGCTCAACTGTGATTTTTGTTTTCTCGGTACTCGTTAGGACTCCTCTTTTTAACTTATCTCTATTGTAGAGTTCTCGTCTGTTATCCTTCTTAATAACATACAAGTCAACATTTTCTATTCGCTCGTATGTAGTAAAACGTTTTTTGCAATTGGTGCATGCCCGTCTTCTTCGGATTGTCTCCAATTCGTCATTATCGCGTGTTTCTACAACTTCTGTTTGATTAGCTCCACAATATGGA
>DASQJJ010000045.1:0-12552 GCA_035631115.1 Candidatus Eiseniibacteriota bacterium | reverse complement strand
TTGCAAGACGGGTTAACTCTCTATGTACTTCTGGTCCACCATTTGCGTCATTGCCACATTGCACAATATAGCGAAGAGTTCCTGCTCTTAGTTCGGCAGCGTGTTCGGTAATAAAAGTTTTAAATGCCTCAATTTGTGCTGGTGCAACGCCACTTGCTGTCCCAATAACAGTAAGTGGTGCGCCATTTTTTGCTGCCTCACTTCTTGCTGTGCTCAAATGATCTCTGTCAAAGCTAGATAAGGGAGTAAAATACCCATTCAATACATGTGTGTTGGGGGCAAATTCTCCATCTGGCATACCTAGTTTCATACCCCACTTGAGAGCTGTTATATCTTTTTCTGTGTAGGTTGGGGGATTGGCAGTATAGGTTGCCAAAATCATACCAATATCTGGTTGAAAATTTGCATCAATAATACCCAACTCTTGTTTTACCTTTTCTGGAATTACGCCAATCACATTTGCTGTAACACCATGCGTTGCAATAACAAGAGTTTTTTTATTTTTTCCACCTTCTGCTTTCTCAATGATGGTTCTCAGAAGGTGCTTGGTGCTTTTTGCTAGTAAAGCTTTGTATCCTAAATTTGCAATCCTCATTTGTCCAGGTGTTTGGTCTTGGAGTTCAAAACTTCTTTTTGCAGCTCTTCCAAGATCTAATGTGAATCGCTCTTTCATTGTTCCCATTAAAATCCCAAAAAGATTCCTTATTTTTTTGGTATATTTTGGATCTGGATCGTGCAAAACAGGTTGGTTTGCCATAAGGCCTTGTCTGTAGGCATCCTTAAGACTTTCATGAATATAATTTGTTGTAACGCCTCTTGTTGCGCGGTCTACATCCCGCAAGAGTATCTTTGCCCAAAACCCTTTGGTAACATCAATAATCCTGTCTGGCCCAGAGATAAACAGATCAGTTGTGGGAATTCCCATTACCTGCATAAGATTCTCCATAACAAGTGCAGTTCGGTAGTGGCCGTAGCCAACATTATAAGAGGCAAGAATGGCTCGCATATTGCCTGCGTTTTCGCGGATAATATCAGGAATTTCTACATCACCTATTCTTTTTGGCAGGCTATGCTCTAAATTGGCATTATCTTTACCAAAAAGCTTTTCTCTTGCCCAGGGGATATATCTACTTTTGTCGAGTCCCTTTGCCTCAAATGTTTCTATAGCCGGGCCAAATTGCCATTTCCGTAACTTTGCTTTTACTTGAGCGGTATGTGCTTCGTAATCAAAAGCTGGCAATGCTTCGGTGCGCCTTACAATGGGCTGTTGGTGCTGTGGTTGTGGTCTTTCTGGTAAAGGAGTAGGCATACGTCTTTCTCCTATCATAGGAGACTCATCTTAAAATATCAAAAGTCTTCTGTCAATGATGGACAACAATATCTTGTAGTGCGAGTTATCACCAACTTATCCACAAAAATGGGGAAAAATAAATATATCTTATAGTTGAAAAGTGTATTAAGATAATTTATAATACTCACTATATGGTAGAAGGTATAAGAATCGGATTTGATGGAGGAAGAGCTGCTGGGCGACATTCGGTATTGTCCCACCCAGATGGACAACGGGGCCTACAGTCATATGTTGCTCATGGTACAAAACGTTCCTCACGCGTGGTTGAATTGACTCCCCATGATAATAGGTACCATATATATTCTATAGTAGAAGATGGTCGTTGGGATTCTGATAGGGCAATTGCTTCGGTTATAGTTCCGGGAATTACTCCAGATAATGAGAGGCCAGCGAGTCCTATGGTGCTGCTTGATAATGCGGTTGTTTTTATTGCTTCAACGGGTGGGAAAGTACGACTAAATGGGGGTATAACTGTAAAGCGTGCACAAATAACTCCCAGAATCCCCGAAGAAGATGAATAAGCAGCTCTCGTTAAGGTACAGTGTATAACTCTCTATTATTTTAGGCAGGAATTACTAGTAATTCTTTGGGGGAATGGGTGAGGACTTCTACTTTTCCATCTGGGTGTACGGCAATAAGGTCTTCAATTCGTACTCCTCCTTTGCCAGGTACATACACACCTGGTTCGTCAGAAAAGACCATACCTGCTTTTATTGTTTCGCTAGAACGTGCATTAAGAAATGGAGGTTCGTGAGTCTCTATGCCAATACCATGTCCTGTTCCATGGGGGAAATGCTCAGGAAGATAGCCTGCATCAAGAATAATTTGTCTTGCAACGCCGTCAACATCTCGGGCAACTAATTCTGCTTCTGGATTTTGTCCAAATGCATCCTGTAAATGAGTTATTACTGCTTCCTGTGCCGTAAGGACAGTTGAATACATTTTTTGGTCTTCCTCTGTTGGTTGTCCGAAGAAAACAGTGCGGGTCATGTCGGATTGATACCCATCAAGGCCTACAAATCCAAAATCAAAGGTAATAAAATTATTCTTTGTCAGAGGAGTGTTGTCTGGCATTTGGTGAGGATTTGCTCCATTTTCACCAATTGCAACAATAGTAGGGAATGCAGCAGCACTAATTCCTTGCGAGCGCATATGTTGCTCCAAAATATCTCGTAATTGGGATTCGGTTAGGCCTTCCTTAATTTGGGAAAGCATATAGGTAAAAGTAAGGTCTCCCAGTCTGCAGGATTCTCGTATTCTGTCTATTTCTTCTTCTGTCTTGGCCACACGCAATTCTTTTGGTTCTACACCCTTTGTCTGTACACCTGCTGCAAGGAGCAGCTTATGCTCTGCAACAGTAAGATTATCTTCTTCTATGCCCACTGTTGCAATGCCTGATTGTTGGAGTTGTTTTAAATGAGTTGGGAGGTCAAGAATGTCCATGGGAGTAAATCCGTCTGGTGTTTGACCAAAGTACAGTTGTCTTGTAACAAAATCCTTTCGTCCATCTGTGCCAACAAAGGCGAATGCCTCTCTTTCCATTGGCTCGACCGCTTTAAAGCCGGTAAAGTATTCTATATTTGCAGGTTGAGAAAGGAGTACACCGTCAACGCCTTGGGTTGTCATAAGTTGTGTAAGACGTTGAAGCCGTGGGGCACGATCTAGTGGCTGCAGCTTATCTACATGTCTCGATGCTTCTTTACGTGGTAAATCAGGCCTTCCCATGAAGAGAATTATAGTAAAATATCCTCTAGTTGTCAAAAAACCAGGTTCAAAATGCTTTTAATTCCATTGACTCCATGTATTCCTTACTTTAAAATTGTTTTATGACTGCAGGATCAGGAGGACCACATACAGAAGGACCAGCTGTCCATTATGGATCACCAGATGTAAAGAAAGCACCACAAAATCCTTCAGCTGCAGTAGAAAAAGCCAAACCCGTAATTCAGCGACTCACAGAAGCTGTGCAACATTTTGGTTTCAAACGAAAAGTAAAGACTGCAGAAGAAGAAGGGACACTTACGATAGATACTCTTCTTGATAGTGCACAAGAGCCTGTGTATAGAGAAGGAGAAAGTATTTACGATGGTCCTTTGTCTAGAAAATTAGAGCGACATAATATTACATTAGAAAAACTTGCCCAAAACACTGCAGAATATCCAGAGCTTGTAAGAGAATTAACACAAGAAGAGCAAAGACAAGTCTCTCTTATTAGAGACACACTTCTCAAGGATGTTCCCTTGGTGCATGCCACACGTAATAGAGTAGATTTTCAGCATCCTCTCATTCCAGCGAGAGAAAATGACTCTGGCACTAAGGATCAGGCATTGGATAGAGAATTGGGCTTAGATGAATATGTTTTTGCTCATTGGGGATTTCCTAGCGAAAAGTATTACGGAGGAAATTTTTTGCTCCTTGATGCACAATTATTACTTGATCCTTATACCGTTGTGACTCCGAAAGACATTTCCTATGCAGTATCAGGACTTCTCCTTGATGAACGGTTTAGTCAGCTTCCGCGAGAGGTAAGAGAGCGCGTGAGACAGGATTATTTAAATAAAATGCTCACAGGAGAGAGGTGGTTAGAGCTTATGGCAAGAAAAATCCTTTTTGGGTATCAAGAGGCAGCAGGAAAACCCTACCTTTTTCGAGCAGATGAAGTAAGCTCAATGGGAGAAATCAAGTTTCATGGGCCTCTTCCTACAGATAATATGTTACGAGTTGTTGCCGAATGGGATGGAAGCTTGGCAGAGCATTATCAGTCTTTATATCAACATGGATTTGCTTATGGACCGTTAGAAACAGGGGATGACGGACGAACACCTCAAGGTATAGGTGTTGATTATGAGCAAGCAGCACGATTTTGGGAAAAAAGACTAGAACCTAGGAATCCGACTCAATCTGCAAGTTAATTCCTACCAAAAACCAGGTTCAAAGTAATACCTTGAACCTGGTTGAGATCCTGAAATAAATTCAGGATGACAGAAAAAGCTTATTTAAGCTCGACGGTTCCACCTGCTGCTGTAAGTTTTGCTTTTGCTTCTTCTGCTGTTGCTTTATTAACTGCAGTCAATACTTCCTTTGGTGCACTATCTGCTAATGCTTTTGCTTCTGTTAGTCCGAGTGTTGGGACTAATTCTCGGATAGCCTTAATGACTCCGATTTTATTTGCTCCTGCTGCTGTTAAGACAACATTAAAGACTGTTTGCTCTTCTGCTGCTTCTGCTGGTGCTGCTGCTCCACCTGCTGGTGCTGCGACTGCCATAGCTGCTGCTGAGACTCCAAACTTTTCTTCAAGTGCTTTTACAAATTCAGAAAGCTCCAAAACGGACATTTCTTCTACTGCTGTTAATAATTCTGCTTGTGTTACTTTTGCCATATATCCTCCTTTCTTTTTATATTCCTTTTATGCTGTTTTTGTCTTTTGTACTGCTGCGAGTGTTAATACTAATTTTTGCATATTCCAAGATAATGCTCGGTGAAGTCCTTGGATAGGGGATTTAAGCATACCTGCTAATTGTGCAAGTAACACCTCTCGGCTTGGAAGAGTAGATAATGTAAGAACATCTTTATCTGTCATAACTTTTCCATCGAAAAGTCCAAATTTAATAGCTGGTTTTTCCATTTCCTTAATCATTTTTGCTAAGGTTTTAAGAGGAGTTACCACATCGCCATACAAAAACATGGTGCCTGTAGGGTTTTGGAATTTGTCTTCCTGGTCTGCAACTTTTTCACCTAATGCGAGCTTGAGAAGGGTATTTTTAGTTACTGCGTATTCTGCATCTGCTTTTCGAATCTCTTTTTTAAGAGTTTCGAGTTGTTGATGGGTAAGACCAGTGTAATCGGTAAAAACCATTGCCTTAGCCTTATCTACCTTTTCCTTCACTTCGGCAACAATTGCTACCTTTTTTTCTTTATTTCCGGACATTTTTGTATTATCGTTTTTCATCTTGTAAATCCCTTCCTTATCTTCTTCCTCTCCTGGCAGGAGAGGATCGAGGTGAGGTTTTCATTAAAAAACCCGCTACCAAAGCGAGTTATCGTGTCATTCTGGCTTGTCCAGAATCTACGTCTCTCCTCGGGAAGATTTATGATGCACCTTTGTGGTGCGTCACTTCCTGTCTTTGGATATATATAGTATAGCAAAAATAATAGGGAAGTGTCAATCCTACGACAAGCTCAGGATTGACCCTGAGCAAGGTCGAATGGGTCAAAGGGGAGTTAGGGTTTGACTATAAGGTACTAAAAAGCTTTCGGGAATTATGCGTTATAGGATAGAAGGGGATATTCCTATGCAAAAATCCATATCTGCCTGTGCGAGATATGGATTTTAATGAATTCAAAAAAAAATATTATTTACCTCCAGTAAAAAATGGACTTGGGCGTCTTTTGGTATCGTGGTGAACTCCCTCATCCCTACTCTGTGGTACATGTTTAGCAATAAGTTTGGATTTTCCTTCTCCTTTTTTTCCTAATACTGCCAATGCCACTTCTTTTAATCCTGCTAATGCCATATATTTTTCACCTCCTTTAGAATTTCTTGAATTTTTGGTACAAAAAGGCTTAGAAATTCTTAAGCCCAACCAAAATCGCTCCGTGAGCCGTGCACGAATAGTGCCTGAAGGCGAACGGTAAGATTAGGTGGGCATTCCGCCTTATTTCTGCCACAGCATACCACTTTGCCTCTATGTATTCAATGATTTATAAATTCTCTGGTAAACGTGCGAGCACATCGGATGCTCGTAAAACCTTTTGCTGGTCTGCAAAAAAATCATGTCTATGATGTGGGTTTGTTTGTGCCCAGCTCTGCAAAGTACCTTGAGCTTTAAGCTTTAGCCTTTCCCATCTTTGTCTTGTTGCTGGAGTCATTGCTCTATCTCCGTTTTGACGATTTGTTTCTCCAATTGGGATTCCCATATTTTACCTCCTTTCCTATAAACAGCCCTTCCTTTTCCTTCCTCGCCCTGTTTTTAGGGAGAGGAGAAGAGGTGAGGGTAACTAATGTAACTATAAATGGAGGTCTTCCCAACATGCTGGACAAAAAGCTGACAGAATAGATGCAATTTGTATCTACGACTTGAATCAGTTAAGATATTTCCTATTTTGATTACAAAGCGCTCTGTTTGCCGATGTTAGGCCATCCGTTAGGGGTTTGATTGGTAAACCTGGGGGAGACACAACAGTTACTGGTATACCTGGGTCTGTATTCATGGAACATCCTATTGTTCCTCTGCGTGGACAACTTGGGGCTATCTTACTCACTTCGTTTCCTTGTGCGTCTGTTGTTTCTGATCCTGGCACGACATTCCAAACTTGTTCACAAATATCTGTCATACATAAAGAATTACTGATTTATTTTACAAGAAGTCTAATTCCAGGGGACATAGTGGATTTTACTGTTACTTTTTTAATATTTTCCATTTTTACTGCTTTTAGCATAGACTCTATATTTTGGGATAGTTTTTCTGCTCCAAAAGACAACTTTCCAACTGCCAAATGCATAACAGGTGTCTTTGCTTCTGTTTTGTAATGCATTTGTCCACCCTCATAGCTTTTGGCAACTGCTTCTGGATTGGTACTTACTGTCCCTGTTTTGGGATTGGGCATAAGGCCTTTTGGTCCCAAAACTCTTGCGACTCGAGCCAATTTAGGCATAGCATCTGGTGTTGCAACCAGCACATCAAAGCTAATTTTTCCTGCTTCTATATCTTTGAGTAAGGCCTCTGCTCCAGCAGCGTCTTTACTTGGGTTAAGAATAGCAACTCGTACTGCTTTTCCTGTGCCGTGGGGGAGAGTAACTTGTCCAGATAGTCCTGCAGACGTCGTATTTATGTGCAATTCTACGGTCTCATCGAATTTTGCTAAATGTGCTTTGTCCAGTAATGCGAGTGCTTCTTTGGTGGTATACAGCTTGGATTTGTCTACCATTTGCGCAGCTTTTTGGTAATTCTCCGATCTTTCTCTTGTCTTACTTTTTTGCTTTGCAGCATATTTAGAAACCTTCTTAGCTTTCTTTGGAGCTTCAACTGCCTCAACTTCTTCTTGTGCTTCTAGTTTTGGTTCTGCGGTTTCTTCTTTTGTCTCTTCTGTCTCTTTTATCTTTTTTTCTCTTAACTCTTCACTCTTAACTCTTAATTCTTTCTTTGCTTGTCCTTTTGCTTTTGCTTCTTCAATGCGTGCCAAACGTGCTGCCTCTTTTTCGGCTGCTTCTTTTGCTTTTAATTCTTGTTCTTCTGGACTAATTGCTCGTACTTTTCCCATACTTTTTTAGCTTTCAGTTACTAGCTTTCAATTTTCAGTTTCCTAACTAGAAGCTAGGAGCTGATAACTGGTAACTTTATTTAACTTCCACCCCCATGGATCTTGCGACTCCTGCTACTATTTTTACTGCTGCGTCAACATTCTCGGTATTCAAATCTTCAAGCTTATCTTCTGCAATTTTTCTAGCCTGTGCCATAGAGAGTGTACCTGCACTTTCTTTACCTGGTTTGCCACTTCCTGGTCTACCAAGTGCCTTTTTTATCATTTCTGCGATTGGTGGGCGCTTGGTAATAAAGGAAAATGTTCGATCTTCATATACTGTAATAACAACAGGAAGAATATTACCTTTTTGGTCGGCTGTTCTGTCATTAAAAGCCTTCACGAATTCCATAATAGGGAGGCCGTGAGGTCCCAATGCTGTACCAACAGGTGGTGCAGGTGTTGCACTTCCAGCTGGAATATTTAATTTAATTAATGTTTTTATCTTTTTAGCCATAAAATTTTATTATTGTAATCCGCTTTTCATTTGTCCTGTATCAAACCCTGTCTGTGTTGTTCTTGCTCGTTGTCTATCCATTCTTCTCGGTCGTTGTCTCGTTCTTTCTCTTTGTCTAGCTCTAAATTCATCTCGTTGTGCTTGAAGACCACCTTTAGCCATTGTTTCTAGCTGGTCCCCCACAAAGACCCTATTTGCTTCTACTTCCCAACTTGGGTTATCCTCAATTCCATCTCCTGCCATATTATTCTTTCACCTTTTTCTTTAAATCTTTTACCTTTACTAGTCTGCGTTCTCCAGGTTTACCCGAAAGTATTCGCCTTACCAATTCTTTTACCTGATCTCTCGTTTTTGCAGGGATATATGGTAAGACTGCGTCTTTCTGACCTGCCATGTCTTCTTTTCTAGATCTTGCTTACCTGCAAGAAATCCAGCTCGACTGGTGTTTCTCGTCCGAATATACTTACCAATACTCTCAATTTACCCTTTGTTTCGTCAATACTGTCTATTGTGCCTAAGAAGTCGCCAAATGGTCCATCAACTATCTTTACAGCCTCGCCAACAACAAACGATGCCTTGTACAATGGCTCTTCTACCTTCATAAATTTCTGGATAGCCTCAACTTCTTTTTCCGAAATTGGAGTTGGTTTGTTGCCTGCACCAATAAAAGCAGTAACGCCAGGAGTTGTGCGCACTAATATCCAAGATTCGTCTGTAAGGACCATGCGGACAATAACATATCCTGGGAAAATCTTTTCCTGTACTTGGGTCTTTTTGCCTCCAGCTACCTTGGTAACTTCTCGTGTTGGGACAATAATATCAAAGATTTTATCTGCAAAGCCCATGGTTTCGGCCCGTTGTCGAAGTGCCTTAGCAACTTTATTCTCGTGTCCAGCATAGGTATGAATAATAAACCATTTTGCATTGTCTGGGACATCGGTAAAAGTAGGGGATTCTTTTTTATCCTCAACGAGAACATCTTTAGCGGTTTCTTCTACGGGAGCTTCTGCCTCGTCATTCTGGAGCGAAGCGATAGAATCTTCTTTTGGTTCTTGAGATTTCTCACTTTCGTTCGAAATGACAGGGGATTCAGGCTCTGCTGGTTCTTCAACAGATTCAACTGTTTCTTCTATGATTTCTCCTTGTGCAGGTTGTTCTTCGGAAGTTTCCACAACTGTTTCTTCTGCAGGAGTTTCCTCCACAACAGGAGTTGTTTCTTCCTCGAGTGTCTCGTCTAATAATTTTTGTGTATCGTCAGCCATATGTTTGGGATCTTACTTAACAACCACTTGAAGGAGTGAGGTGAAGATAAAATCTAGTCCACCTATAAATACTCCCACAATCAGACTTATCAAGATAACTGTTGCCGTTAGGCGAATAATTTCTTGTCGTGTCGGCCAGGTAACCTTTCTCAGCTCTTCAATAACTTGCTGTAAAAAGGTTATTGGTGTGGTCATAACGTACGGATCTGACAGCTATTGTATCAAACCCGTGTTGACAAGTAAAGAGGAGACTAGGTAAAATAGCAGGTACTCCATGAAAAAAATTAGAAAAGCTGTTATCCCCGCAGCAGGGTTTGGAACCCGCTTTCTTCCACAGACAAAGGCAATGCCAAAAGAAATGCTCCCGGTTGTTGATAAGCCAATTATTCAATACGTTGTCGAAGAGGCTGTTGCAGCGGGCATAGAGGACATAATTATTGTTACGGGCTACCACAAAAGGACAATAGAAGACCATTTCGACAAGCCTTCTATGGAATTGGTCGAAAATCTTCGCATGGGAGGACCAAAAAAGTTGCCACTTCTAGAGGCTACCGAGCGGATTTCTGACATGGCAAATTTTGTCTATGTGCGCCAAAAAGGACCATATGGGAATGGCACACCTCTTCTTAATGTTCGACAAATTGTAGGGGACGAGCCTTTTATTTACGCTTTCTCCGATGACTTTATTCATTCAGAGCCTAAATCCAGATTCCAGCAGCTCATAGATATTTATGAAGAATTTGGTTGCTCGGTCATGGCATCGATTAAAGCTAAGAAAGATGAAGATTATGATAGGTATGGATTTACAGGTGGAAAAGAGTTGCGGAATGGTCTTATCGATGCAGATAAAATTATAGAAAAGCCAGGAAAAGATAATGCGCCCTCTGATTTGGCTAATGTATCTGGCTCTATTTTTACCCCAGATATTTTTGAGTATTTAGATAAAGCCAACGAAAATCTCCAAGAGGGGAATGAATTGTATTACAACGATGCCCTAAAGCTTATGCTTGAGGATGGGAAAAGAGTTTTGGCAGTAGAGATTAAAGACGGAAGATATTATGACACAGGGAATAAGCTGGAATATATGAAGACGGTCGTAGAATTTGCCCTAAAGCATCCAGACATTAACGGAGCGTTTAAAAAATTCCTCAAAGAGTTGGATTTAGAATAGCCACAATTTCTACTAATGGTTCTCCATTCGCCCTTCCGCAGTTTTGTGGTTCCCAGTCGCCGTCGTAGCAGAATGCATGAAAAATGAGTGAGCCTATCAGGGGGAACCCGTGAACACGGAGGGGGTGTTATCACCCGATAGGTGAACACATTTTGAAAGCATGAGCAGCGTCAGGCGAGAACTTTTTGCTACCTTTTTGTTGGCACAAAAAGTAGAAAAGAAAATTAAGTACAGAGAAGTGCAATAAGAAAGGAATTTTTGTTACAATGAAATCTCTATGTTGAAAATTTCTTCACATCTATGGTTGTTATTTTTGAGTGGGGTAGGGGTGCTCTTGCTTTTTGTGGGGTTTTCGTACTTGGTACATCTAAATTTATTTATTCATCTAGATTTTGACACAACAGTACGCTTGCAGGATAGGATGCCAAGAAGAGTAGATGGAATTTTTTCTTTCCTAAGCGATATTGGAAAATTCGAAATAGTAAGTATTTTTCTTTTAGTCGTTACTACTGTCTATCTTTTTGTCTACAAAAAGTGGTTGGTGCCATTTACTGCATTTTTCTTTTATGGACTTATGCATTTTTTGGAAATTTATGGCAAAACATTTGTTCATCATTTGCCTCCACCGCACTTTATGCTTCGTACTCACGACGTATTTACTTTCCCAGAATTTTATGTACAGGCAACCAACTCCTATCCCTCTGGACATGCCGGTCGAGCGCTTTTTGTAACAGTCCTTTTGGCAATAATAGTTGGGAAAATGGGGAAGGTATCTCGAACACAAAAAGTATGTATTTATACGTTTTTAGCTTGTTATGACATAGCAATGTTAACTAGCAGAATTTATCTTGGAGAGCATTGGTTAAGTGACATAATAGGGGGAAGCATATTGGGAATAAGTATGGGGCTTCTCGCGGTCCTTTTTCTGTAAACTAGGGATGTCTTCTGCCTTTTTGTCTATTACTACTTCGTACTAAGTTTTCAGTAGCGCTTCTTAGCGTTGCCGCAGTAACAATTTTTGCTCCCGCATCAAGAGCAGCACCAAGTGGACTTTGACCTGCACTAGCTACACTTTCATGCGCGCTGTCAACGAGTCGTCTTGCACCATGTAATGATGCACCCCTTGCAAGCGCACCAAGTGGGCCCGCATCTGGGTCTGCGCGGTATGCATCTATTGAATGCTGCAATATAGGACCTACATGATCTCTTAATGCTTCATTTATTTTCGCAAGTGTCATATATGTATCCTTTCAACTATATTATAGTACTGTTGTCAAATTTTGCTTGACAAATATTGGACAAAACACATCCTCCGCATCTTACTGTTCGCCTTCGGGCACTATTCGTGCACGGCTCACAGAGCGATTGCTGGTGGACAGTATGCTATTTATAAATTCTTAAGGAATACGCTAACAGCGAGAAGTGGCTTAGTTGTCTTCTCGCTGTTATGAAATATGTAAAACTTTTTTAAGCACCTGCTCTTACCTGTCTTGGCGATGGCCTATCGTTGAGTACGTGTTTTACAGTTGGCGATAACGCTCCCGGAGTTGCATCTGCTGCTCTCCAAGCTTGTTCTTGTGTTTTTCCTACTTCAGCACGCGACTGTGTTGTTGCTGTTGTTTGTGCAACTTTTCCTTCTGTTGTTGTCATATTTTTCACCTCCAATCTTTTTTGTCATTCTAAACGTAGTGAAGGATATATTCTTCGTTTCACTCAGAATGACATATTTTCCTATAAAAAAACCTCCTATTTCTAGAAGGTTGTTGGTTTGCTGTGTATTTTTCTATACACGCCAACAACCTCTTGTAATAATAAAGAGGTTTGCGAAAGTAGATTGCTTTGCTTGCTGGCTCATGTTGTAATGATAATACCAGAAGAAGAAATCTATAACAAGAGGGAAGTTAACCTTTAAGATTTTTGCCATACGATGGACGGGGAGCCTTCTCATGCGCTTGTTGTATTGGTTGCTTTGAGTCTCCACTTGGTGCAGGATTTGCTGTAGGAGGAATTT
>DASQJJ010000044.1:0-5258 GCA_035631115.1 Candidatus Eiseniibacteriota bacterium | reverse complement strand
TAAAAATCCTGCAAAAAATCCTAAGTATAAGAGTAAGACGGAATTTGGAATAGTAAAAAGATACGTAGATAATGCACCTAAAACAGGCGTTATTGCATCAATAAGCAGAAGAATAAAGGCCTTTTTATTGGTGTTTTTGTTAGCAAGCATAAGGGTTACCGTATTTAACCCATCAGAAAAATCATGTGCAATCACGGCAATAGCAATTAAGACTCCTGCAGATGAAGAGACATGAAATCCAAGACCTATCCCAACACCATCTAAAAAGCTATGGAATGAAAGTCCCCCAGCACTAATAAGTCCTACTGTTGGATGTTTATGGCTTGCATATTCATCTTCATGACTATGGTGAATAATTGCCAATTTTTCCAGTACATGAATAAGTAAAAATCCTCCAACAACCATAATAAGACCAGGAGTAAGGTCTAAGTGGGATTCTACTGTGAGATGAAACATTTCAGGAAGAATATCAAAGAATGCAACTCCAACCAACACCCCTGCTGTCAAACTCATAATAAGATGGAGTCTTTCTTTATTTTTTAAAGCAAATAGCCCTCCAAAAAAGGTAGAAAAAAATGTTGCGATAGAAAAAAGTATTGCTTCCATTTAGTTTTTCTCCTTTCTCTCACAACTTTCACACACCTTGGTAAATTTTAATTCATGTGCAGAATATCCATATTTTTTTGCCCTCTCCTCCAAAAGAGAATGCAGAGTGGGGTCTTCTTTTTTGTCGACAACTTTCCTACACACAGGACAGACCACATGATAATGGTCTTTCGAGGACAGCTCGTATCGTGCCTTCCCTTCCCCAAATTCCAATTTTGTAATAAGTCCGTGGGTAACAAATGCATTTAAAATGCGAAAAACTGTCACTCTATCTATCCCTAACTGCGTTTGCAGATGTTCTAAAAGATGCTGTGCATCAATTGATTCCTCATGTTTTTCAAAAAGTTGTAATGTAGCAAGACGTGCAGGAGTTACCTGTAAATCTGCTTGCTTTAATTCTGTCCGGCAATCATGTTGCATATTCATGGAAGTAGTATATGCAACTCAGTTGCATTTGTCAAGACAGTAAATTTGACTTTCCATAATTTCTGTATTATCATACTCGCATTATGGGCGTACCTGCAGAAAGAATCAGAGAATTACGAGAAGCAATTAGAGCTGGTCAAACTCAGAGAATCACTGGCGAAGCACCTGGAGCAGGACTTACGGAACGAATACGAAATGACGCAGGATCATTACGAGCGGGTTATAATGATGGACTGAATGGAAGTTCTGGAAAACATAGAAAACCTCAAATTAATCAATAGCATTAACTCCTCTACTATTCTTAATTTTGCTATACTTGGCATATGAAAAAGCTATTCATCTTGCTATTTGCTATCTGCTATACGCTATATGCAGCGCCTGCGGCGCTTGCCCAATCTCTTCCCAATAAAGAAATCTACATGAAAGCAGTTATCCAAAAAGTGGTGAGCGAAAGCACCACGATAAGTGACGGCGGATACACTACAATTACTCAGACGCTTCGACTCAAGATCCAGGACCCTCCAGATGCTGGCAAAGTTATTACCCTAGATCAAGGCAGCGATGCGCGCCTTTCAGCACTTTCTAAGTATGCAGAAGGCCAGACAGTAGTGGTAGATAAAACAGTTGGCCCCGATGGCAGTAGCCATTTTGTTATCTCCGATACCTACCGAATTCCCCAACTTATTTTTCTTGTTATTCTTTTTGCCCTCGCTGCAATTGGAATAGCTGGTAAGAAAGGACTAGGAGCCGTTGTGGGACTTTCTATTAGCCTTTTGGTTATTGTTGTGTATATTGTTCCACAACTTCTTCATGGTCAGGATCCACTCACCACAAGTATTATTGGCTCATGTATTATCCTTTTTATTACCACCTTCCTTGCACATGGATTTTCTAAAAAAACAGCAATTGCTGTTGTGTCCACTTTTCTTGCCCTTTTTGCAACATATTTTCTTGCAATTCTTTTTGTAAATCTTGCCCATCTTACTGGGCTTGGCACAGAAGATAGTTACCTGTTGGAGATTGCCCCAAATGTTTCTATAAATCCAAAAGGGCTCCTTTTGGGTGGGATTATTATTAGCACACTCGGCGCACTCAATGACGTCACGACAACCCAAGTTGCCAGTATTTTTGCCCTATTTAAGGCAAATAAGGAGCAGACATTCTTACATCTTATCGAGCATGGCATGAATATCGGAAAAGAGCATATTGCCTCTTTGGTAAATACCTTAGTCCTTGCCTATGCAGGCACTTCCCTGCCTATATTTATATTCCTGGTACTCAATCCCAACCGTTTACCATTGTGGGTTATTTTAAATACCCAGCAGTTTGGAGAAGAAATTGTAAGGACCATTGCAGGTTCTCTTGGCCTTATGCTTTCTGTCCCTATAGCAACACTTTTAGCAGCATACCTAGTACCCAAGATACTCAAAAGGTAATATCTCGCCTTCTTTTTGTTAAAAATTTAACAACTTTTGCGGTATTCTGTTAAAGATTGTAAATAAATTGACATTGAGAATCGAGTCTTATAAGATTCCACAATGACAATGCAAAGAAATGCAAGAGGACTTGCAGCAGGTTTTTATGAAGCGCCAACCCTTGCACGAGGAATATATGCTTTCGGAGATCGCACGTACGAACCAGAGGCTTCTATTGCTCAACTGAGACGACAAGGAGTTAATGCAATTGGAACAACCAAATTTACTGGCACAACACCAGATGGAAAAGTTCGGTGTGAATGGAGAGTTTGGGACTCCCGCCATCCTCTTGGTTAATCAGTATCATGTCGTAGCATAAATTCGTTGTACGGGAAGTCTTTTTCTACACTTTGTACTTCCACATCTGACACCTCTGCAAGGTATGGACCTTTCTTGCAAAGCTTAATAAGCTCTTGCACCTTTTTTTCTTCTCCCATTACTTCTGCCTCTACAGCCTGTCCTGAACTTGCCGAATGGATCCCTTCTGGTAAGTTGCGAACCCACCCAACAAGACCTAATTTTTGCGCAGTATGCCGCACAAATTTTCTAAATCCTACTCCATGGACATGTCCAAAAATTAATAAATGAGTAACTTGCATAAGTAATTATTCCTTGATCTCCCTCGCCCTACTTGTAGGGAGAGGGTTGGGGTGAGGGTAAGAAAGATTAAAATAAATAACTTCCATCACCCCATTAATATTCTTGAGTATATCACTATTCCAAAAACGGATTACTCTATATCCTTTATTTTCTAAAAACTCTGTTCTTTTCTTGTCATATATTTTAGCTTCGTTTTTATTGTGATCTCCTCCATCTAACTCAATAATTAATTTTTTCTCAGCTGAAATAAAATCCACAGTGTAAGGTGGAATTGGATGTTGTCTCCTAAATTTTGTTTGTATTAACTGTCTGCTGCGAATTTTTGACCAAAGAAGAGCTTCCGCATCTGTTTGGGTTTTACGAAGATCTTTAGAAAATGGAGAACTTTTCATACACCCTCACCTTAATCCTCTCCCTGAAACAAGGAGAGGAAAATCAAGGTAGTTATTACCTATAGTCTTGCTCCAACCATTGCCAACAAAATATTTCTCACTAATCTTCCAGCAAACATAAGTAGGAAAAATCTCGTAGGTGGGTACTCAGATGCTCCTGCCAGAATACCAACACCATCAAAAAATGGATTTGGAATAAGCGCAAAAAGAAAAATAAGTATTCCTGCAAATTTAGAGAAGAGATGCTTAAATTTGGCATACCATACGTGCTCTGTGTGATTAAGAATTACATGCTTCCCAGACCTACCCAAGAAATACCCCAACATGTCTCCCATAGAAGCCCCAAGTGCCGCAACCAGTCCTACCAAAAAAACAGGATACACTACTCCACCAGCAACTACACTGGCAATTGCAGGAGCAGGAAGAAAAAGAGTGGAAGACCCAATAAGATTTATAAGAAATATGCCCAAAAGTCCCAAAGATTTAAAATGCTCTATGCGCGCTTGAAAGCGAAATGCAATCCAAATAAGAAGAAGCGACAATACTAAAGACCCCACATACGCCCACCGTGGGGAGGTGAAAAAACTAGCTTTCTGTTGTGGCTTCTTTTTAGACATTTGGTTTTGCAATAAAACTCTTCTTTAACTGCTGTACCTTCCACATAAAAAGAGCGCCTTTGCTTTTGGCATTACTGTCTATACAAAAAGAGAGTGCTTTTTCCAGAATAGACCTGTGCTCTGTCTTGGCCATTTTTATATACAAAGACTTATGCTTCATGTCGTCTAAGCTTTCGGCCAAATGGACACCAAAACTCTGAAATTCACGGGAAATATACTTGTCTGTTGTGGGATTGAATTTATCCAAAACCTGCTTAATTGACTGCATGAGGATAGTATAGCAAAAAAGAATCTTTGATCAGAGAAGAGTACTGAAGAAAACTTTAATCCTGCCCCTTTGGCAAACTTTTCATCACTGTATCTGCATCGCGTCTAAGTCCAGATGCTGTAAGGGAATCTCCTGTCTCCAACGTAGTAGTAACGTAAGGATTTCCTGCTCTACTAGCCAAAACAGCTCTATTAATGCGACCTTGAGCAAAAGCTACTCTAGATCTTTCACCTAATGCTCTCATTTTTCTCACGAGAGGGGGAACCCATGCTTCTCTTTGTCCTGATAGTCTATCTGGTTGTATTGCCATATTAATTATAATTATAGGATGTTATTTACTTTTTGTCAAGTCTTCGAGACTAATCATCTATTCCTAAATCTTGTAGGAATAAGCTGTTCCACGTGTACTTCATCTTCTCTTGTTTCCCTCGGTAGTGCAGGTGCACCAAGTCTATCTGCAAGCTCATCCCACAATCCAGCATTTCCTGCTATCCGTCCCCGTTGAGTGCTTCTTTCTGTGTTTGCAAGTTTTCGTGCAGCAAATCCTAATTCACCTTTTGCCCACTGTCCTAATCCTCGTAGTGTTGCCATAATTGAGGTAATTATATCAAATGAGTAGGTTATTTTGTCAAGTTTTTGTGCCTATTTCGTATTATATTTATTCATTGCGCGGTCAAGGCCTTCTTCCAAGCCCATTTGGATCGCTTTGCTCGTACGCTTAAGTAGCTCCCTTATTTTACCCTTATCCTGGTGGTCAAATGTCTCCAAGACATAGTCAGACACCCCGCTTGCCACATGCCCTGGCCTGCCTATACCACACCTAAATCTCCAAAAATCCCCCTTAGGGAATACCTCTAATATACTCTCCAACCCC
>DASQJJ010000043.1:0-5845 GCA_035631115.1 Candidatus Eiseniibacteriota bacterium | reverse complement strand
CGAGTTGGTGGATAGGAACAGCAGCTCTTTTTCCTTTTGTTGTTGTGTGTGGTGTGTTGGTGGTAAGAAAAATACAACGAAGTACACTCGTGTGGACTTTTTTGGCAACAGCAGTTGTTGGAGCTCTTGGATTTGGATGGGTGGATGGCATTTCTCTTATTCGCTCTGTGCAGTCTCTTTTTCTCGACAGTGCAGTAGTATTTTTTGCAACCATTATGCTTACCGAGCCGCTTACAACCCCGCCCACAAAAAGGATGCAGATTGTCTATGGCTTACTTACCGGTTTTCTTTTTGCACCACAAATCCACGTAGGTCAATTATATTCAACGCCAGAATTAGTCTTAATAGTTGGTAATATTTTTTCCTATCTGGTAAGCCCAAAGCAAAAGCTTATGCTTACACTCAAAGAAAAAAAGGAAGTAACAGATGGTATTGGGGAATTTATCTTTAGCTCCAGCGAGAAGCTTTCTTTTACCCCAGGACAATATATGGAATGGACCTTGCAGCACAAAAATACTGATTCGCGTGGTAACAGACGATATTTTACTATTGCATCTTCACCAACAGAAATATTTCCTCAACTTGGTGTCCGCTTTTATCCCAATGGAAGTAGCTTTAAAAATGCTCTCAGACAGATGAAGATAGGGGATACTATTGCAGCAGGACAATTGGCAGGAGAATTTACACTCCCAACAAATGCAAAGCAAAAAGTTGTTTTTTTTGCGGGAGGCATTGGCATTACACCATTTCGAAGTATGATTCAATACGGTATAGATACAAAGACCCATCGAGATATTATCCTTTTTTACGCCAACAAACGGGCAGAGGATATCCGGTACAAAGATATTTTTTCGAGTGCTAAAAAATTTGGTGTACAGACACATTATATTGTTGGAGAAAAAATAACCAGAGAAATGATACAAAAAGAAATACCTGATTTTGCAGAGAGGCTTTTCTATGTATCAGGGTCACAAAAATCAGTAAAAAGTTTTGAAGACGTATTGCACCAACTCAATATTCCATCTTCTCACATAAAAAAAGACTTTTTCCCTGGTTTGTCTTCGTAAATCTTACTTTTTTCTTACGATTCATATGCTATCATGTATATATGAAGACAGTACGGCTCCACAATTTTAATTTTCCCGATGGGATAGTTGTCGAGGACTATGACGAGCCTCAGGTTGCACAAGATCAAGTCTTTATACAAGTGCATGCTGCATCGGTAAATCCCTTTGACGTCTTTTTAGCAAAAGGAGGAATGGGAGATAAGGCGCCAATACCATTTACCCTTGGAGGAGATGTTGCTGGTATTGTGCAAAAAGTTGGAGAAGGTGTCATAGATTTGCAAGTTGGAGACAAGGTATATGGCCAGGCAATTATTCTGGCAAAAGGATCTGGCTCTATGGCAGAGTACTGCGTAGCGCCACGTACTAAGGTAGCGCATGTCCCCACATCAGTATCTATGGTGGAGGCAGGTGGTCTGCCTCTTGTTGGCGTGAGTGCAGTCCAAGCACTTACCGAGCATATTGGACTACAGTCTGGACAAAAAATTCTCATTCATGGGGGAGCAGGAGGAATTGGATCTACCGCAATCCAGCTGGCAAAATCAATTGGGGCATATGTTGTAACAACGGTGAGTACAGACGACATGGATTTCGTAAAAGGGCTAGGGGCAGATGAGGTTATTGATTATAAAGAGCAGAAATTTGAGGAAATTGTCCACGACATGGATGCTGTTTTTGATACAGTTGGAGGAGAGACTCAAGAGAAGTCTTTTTCGGTTCTCAAGCCTGGTGGCATAATTGTCTCAATGAAGGGACAGCCTCGGCCAAAGGCCGATCAGCCTCTGGCTGAAGACGACAAACACATTACTGCAATAGGTCAGGTAACGGTAGTTACAAGAGAAAGGCTTGAGAAATTAACAGAGTTGGTAGATAGTGGGAAAATAAAAATTCAGATAGACAAGACATTTCCATTAGAAAAAGCAAAAGACGCATTTGTGTATCAAGTATCACAGAGTCCCAGAGGAAAAGTTGTAATTACCATGCAATGAAATGGGTTGGGGTAGTTGTTATTGTTATTCTTTTTATTCTTGTGCTTGTCGTTTTCCAATGGTATGGAAATGTCCCAAAAAGGCTCCTTACCCAGCTTGCTACGCCAGTACCTACCCATATAACGACTCCAACTGATGCGCCTCGACTTACTGTTATTGCCAAAAATCTGCAAATTCCTTGGGAAATAGTTTTTTTACCCAACAACGATGCACTTATTACAGAAAGACCTGGAAAAGTTATCTTACTTTCTCCAAGTGGAGACGGAAAGACAATAGCAACACTTTCCCAAGTAAGGCCAATTGGGGAAGGTGGGCTTTTGGGAATGGCGTTGTCTCCAAAATTTCCCCAAAATCATTTTATCTATTTGTACTACACATATAGTAGCAATGGATTAAATACCCTTAACAAGGTAGTTAGAATGACTTTTGAAAACAATACGTTAAGTAGTGAAAAAGTTCTCTTAGATAATATTCCTGGGTCTTCCAACCACAACGGAGGCAGAATAAAATTTGGACCAGACGGAAATTTATACATTACAACAGGAGATGCAGAAAATCCCTCGCAAGCGCAAAGCACCAATGCGCTTGGTGGAAAAATTCTTCGCATAACAGAAGATGGCAAGATACCAAGTGACAACCCTTTTGCTAATTATGTGTATTCTTATGGTCATCGTAATCCGCAAGGACTTGCATGGGACAGTAGTGATAATTTGTGGGAAACAGAGCATGGCAGGTCTAGTCCAACAGGGTATGACGAAGTGAATCGTATAGAAAAAGGAAAAAATTATGGATGGCCTACTATTCAAGGCAACGAGACAAAAAGTGGTATGGTTACGCCACTACTTAATTCGGGTCCAACAACGACCTGGGCTCCTTCTGGAATGGTTTTTTACAACAACGAGCTTTTCTTTGTAGGACTTAAAGGCAATGCGCTGTACGAAGTAAAAAATCTTAGTTCATCTCCTTCAGTTGTAGAACATCTTAAGTCGGAGTTGGGAAGAATACGAGATGTTGTTGTGGGTCCAGATAACTTCCTTTATATTCTCACAAATAATACCGATGGACGGGGAGTGTCAGGACCAGGAGATGATAAATTAATCAGGATTGATGTTTCGAAGTTGTAAGGAAGGAGGTTTATGACATATTCTTTTACGTGTCCATTATCTGGGTGCGGTATGGTTATGACTGCAATAGGAAAAGATAGGGAGGAAGCAGCAAAAAACTTAATAGAGCAAGCAAAAGTACATTTAGCAAATATTCATCCAGAAGTTAAAAAATCAGATGAGGAAGTAAGCGCAGATATTCATGCTCACATGGTTGCACTCTAGAGAAAATACACTGGCTGGTAATTTATCCCAGACTCATAAGGAAAAGCCCAATTACTCCAACAGCACCTACCGTATATTCAAGTTTTATTATATGAGAGGCTCTTTCATTTCTGTCTAGAAAAATAGTAAAAATAGGACTCATTGCTAAAATCATTGCAACAATAAATCTCGGTCCAGGAAGAGCAAGTGCCAACACCGAAAAAACAAAATTAGTTGCAGAGAAGAAAGAAGCAAGGAGATAGCCTTTTCTATTTTCAAGAAATTCTCTTTTTAAGCCTTTTATTGTTTTGTTTATACCGTTTTGAAGAGATAGATGAACAGTACACCAGAAAGAAGGAATACCAAAGGTTATCATTTCATAAAAAATAAAAAAAGACAGATACATTGCTTTAAAATTTCCTTTAAAAATATAGTTTCTACTCATTTCTCCATCAAAATATAATGCCGCTCCGCAGCAAAGAGCTGCTAAGAGTCCAAGGCTAACTAGCCGTCTGCTAAAATCTTTGTTGCCATTATGTTTGCTATGAAGATAATGAACGATAAGAATACTTATGCTACTAGCAAAAATTAAAAGACCACCAACTAAAGTAAGTGCATGGGGAATTATGTGATATGCCAAAAAATCAATAACAGTAATAACAATAATATTTAATTGAAAAAGTACTGTGTAGGCGCCCATATTCATAGATTTTCTGCATTGTGCTTCTTGTTCAATGCTTTTGTAATAGAGAAGTGACATGCAGAGAATCATTATAAAAAATACTCCGACAACATCCATATGCTTTAAGAAATGAAGTCCAAATACCGTAACTGTTTGGGGTAAATCAAAATGTGGGCCAAAAATAAAAGCAGTTGCTATCGAGGCAGCAGTAAGCATTACTGCTGCCCAGCCATACAGAATTGCAGCAGAATATAAGCTATTAGGACTTTTTCTCACTCGTGGTTCGTAATTTTTCGAGAAAAATCCATAGCTCACAACAGCAAGAATGCCTGGTATGATAGTTGGTAAAGAGTGTATATCAAACATAAAAACAAAAAAACATGTCAAGGTGACATGGATAAGTCAATTATAGCAAAACCTTCTTTTTTTTGTTACAATAAATATCCTGTCTGCCTCGTTTAGAGCTTCGGGAGGGAATAAACATGCTTAAGAATCGCAACCTATTTATTATCGCGCTTATTGCCTTGGTCAACATGCTGGGATACGGTATTGTTATCCCAATTTTATATGCCTATTCCAAGCAATTTGGACTGTCGGATTTTCAGAATGGACTTCTTTTTGCATCGTTTTCTGTGTGCCAATTTATTGCAACACCAATTATTGGAAGATTTTCCGATAAATATGGCAGACGACCTCTTCTTCTCATTTCTATCATTGGGACAGCATTGTCTTTTATAGTTATGGCATTTGCGCAAAATGCATGGTGGCTTTTTGCAGCCCGCATTTTAGATGGCATTACAGCAGGGAATATTCCTGTTGCTTTTGCGGTAATTTCCGATTCTACAGAGCCAAAAGACAGAGCACGAGCATTTGGTCTTATTGGATCTGCATTTAGCTTTGGATTTGTTTTTGGTCCTGCAATCTCTGCATTTACTGTTGGATTTGGGACAGGAGTACCATTTCTTATAGCAGCTGCAATTACCATTATTGCTGTTGTTCTTACTGCACTTTTTCTTCCCGAAACCAACAAGCATATGGGAGAGGTACAAGAAGGCAAATTATTTGATTTCCCCAAGCTTTTTAAGACACTTTTTGATCCAAATGTTGGCGCAACCTTTGCAATTTCTCTTATCTTTTTCCTTGCATTTGCCTGTGCAATTATTTATGGATTCCAGCCATTTACTTTAAAAGTACTGGGCATTACTGCTTCTCAAAATGCTATTCTTTTTACGGTGTTTGGTGCAGTTGGTCTTATTTCGCAGAATTTTATTGTTCATAGATTTTCTAAAGCATTGGGTGTAAAGAAAGCATTTTCTTTAGGAATTGTCTTTACCTCTTTTGCAATGTTTGTCATGTTTTTGTCTCGATCTATTCCTTTATTTGTTGGTGCATCTATTCTTATGGGTATTTGTAATAGTATAGTCCAGACACTTATTCCAACAATTTTGTCCCAAGAAGCAGATCCACGGTCTCAGGGAAGTATCATGGGACTTAATGCCTCCTATCAAAGTATAGGAATGATTATTGGACCAATTTTGGGTGGAGTTATTGCGACAGTTTCTATTCCATTGCCATTTTTGGTGGGAAGTGTGCTTATTCTGAGCTGCGTTTTCTTTGCCCGCAAGATAATGCGACCTGGTATTCACCAAGAGCACGCATTTTGAACGAAGAAAAATCTCTTTAAGTTAGGTCCTGCACACTTTTTACAATTTCCTCAAGACTTACATTTGATTTTATAAAAAAGTATGCATTTAAATAATGTGCTTCTTCTAAATTTTCTATATCTCCCGCATTGGTTAGGAC
>DASQJJ010000042.1:0-2440 GCA_035631115.1 Candidatus Eiseniibacteriota bacterium | reverse complement strand
TAGAGTTTATGCTTCTCCCAATTGCGGGATTTTTCCTGTCCACTCTTCCTGCACTTATCTCCCACACCCAACTGATGTTTGGGAAAAGAATAGAATATAAGGTAACAGAAAAACTATAACCAGTAGTATGTAGTAGGTAGTAAGTAGTAAGTATTAGAGAGCGTTTGTGATTGAAATTTTTGCAAAGAAAACTACGAATTCCTTCCTGTGAAGTCAAAAAGAACAAGAAATGCAAGTAATGAGTCGCTAAGAACTTTTTGAGCAATCAATGATTCATATCAACGAATATCTATAGCATGAGCTTTTTTTAAAAAAATTTTAAGAACAAGCGGGCTCACTCCCACTTGCTAAGAATAACTACCTTTGAGATACTTGCACTATGAAACTCTTACGCAAGTTGCAGCACTCTTGGGACTTTTGGTTTCTTTTGGTCACTTCTTTTGTCTTTTTCCTACTTCGTCTTCCTTCCTTTTTTGAGCCGTACTGGTATGGCGACGAGGGGGTATATGAAGTCTTAGGATTTGGTATGCGACATGGCAGACTCTTATACCAAGGGATTTGGGATAATAAGCCACCTCTACTGTATCTTATCTATGCACTCTTTGATGGCAACCAACCATATGTGCGGGTTTTTTCTTTTGTTGTTGGACTAACAGCACTTTATTTTTTCTTTGCACTTTCCAAAAGACTTTTTGAGAGTAAAAGAGCAATCTATTTGGCAACGGCATTTTTTGCGATTTTCTTGGGCCTCCCCCTTGTTGAAGGAAATATTGCCAATGCAGAAAATTTTATGGTCCTACCAGCTGTTGTTAGTGTGTATCTTCTTGTAAAATCAGTGCAGGAAAAAAGATATTCATTGGCAACACTCTTCTCTATTGGTCTTCTTTTAGGTATTTCTTTTATAATAAAAATTGTTGCTGTTTTTGACTTTGCAGCACTTATTATTGTTGTTGGATTTGTAGTACTTGCATGGAATAAAAAAGCAGTGCTATCATTTGTGGAAAAAGCATTTTTTCTTTGTATTGGATTTATTCTCCCTTTTCTTGCAACTGTTGGATTTTTTGCATACAAAGGAATTCTTAAAGTATTTTTTCAATCTGCATTTTTAAGTAATGTGGGATATGTAAATTATGGAAACCAATTTATTATTCCTCAGGGATTTCTTATTCTCAAGCTTTTGCTCTTAGCAATTGTTATTCTTATTCTTCTTGTTAAGAGAAAATCTTTTTCCTTTACACAACAAGTGGTGTACATTCTTCTTCCCTTTGCTCTTTTTGATGCATTTTTCTCTGGTCGTCCATACACCCATTACATGCTTGTTATGCTTACTGCAATGTCACTGTTGGCAGGATTTGTTTTGGAAAAAAAGTGGAGAATTGTCCATGCTTGTCTTTTGGTACTTCTTGCACTTCTCCTGTATAAAAATTTCTGGTTTTATGGAAAGACAACAGCATATTACGGTAATTTTGCACAATTTGTTATGGGGACTAAGACAGTGTCCGAGTATCAATCTTTCTTTGATAAAGGAGTTCCAAGAGATTATGCCATTGCAGCGTTTCTTTCTCTTCCTTCCAATAAAAATAAGTCTATCTATCTCTGGACAAATAGTGCACAGGACTACTATCTTATCCAAAAATTACCAATTGGGAGATACACTGTTGCCTACCATGCAACCATGACCCCTGCAATGCTTTTGGAAACAAGCATTGCGCTTAGCAAGAATCCTCCAGATATTCTCGTAATTCTTCCTAATGCGCCAGAGTTTCCATTCCACATGACACATTATCGACTTCGTGAATCAATTACAGGTGGTGCTATTTATGAGAGGACTTTTTAAAGCATTACAAAAAGACAGTGTCCTTAATTGGAGTTTTTGGGCAACAGTAAGTATTGTTGCAATCACCCTTATTTCTATTGGAATTTCTTATATAAATCTTCCTCCTTTTATTCCGCTCTACAATCAACTTCCCTGGGGATATGCAAGGCTTGGCAAGACATATGAATTATTTATTCCTCCTCTGGTTGTTTTGGCATTACTTTTTGTTAATACATTTGTCGGTCTTCGTCTTACAGAAAAATATCCTCTCCTTGCACGATTTCTTTTTCTTACCATAATTGGTCTTGCTCTTTTTACCTGCATCTTTATTGAAAGACTTATCTTCGCAACGCTATGATAGAGCCAACAATTCTCTTTTCCTTTTTTTCTGCTTTTGCAATTACTGCTGTACTTACTCCACTGTGTATTCCACTTATTAAAAAATTGGGTCTTGTTGACGACCCGAAGACCCATATGCATCCAGCACTTCTGCACACCAAGCCCATTCCACGGGCAGGTGGCATTCCTCTTTTTTTGGGTATTTTTATACCCGCACTGTTTTTGCTTCCCAAAACACCAATAGTTATTTTTATTTTTCTTTCTTCTTTTCTTGCACTTGTTGTA
>DASQJJ010000041.1:0-21053 GCA_035631115.1 Candidatus Eiseniibacteriota bacterium | reverse complement strand
ATACAACTCTATTACCAACGCAGATTGCAGTACTGGGGCTGGTATTATGTTTAGTTGCAACGGATCACCTGACTTTGGTCTGGGAAGTGCCAACTCCAATAATTGGCAAGCAGGAGGAGTCCCTGCTGCAGACCAAGAATGTTTTAGCGGCGCCGGACTAAATGTAATACGCACATCCTATGACTACCTTACCACAACCATGCGGGAATCAGGCATTACACCAATTGACATGACAACAGTCTGCGGAGCAGGAGGTCTTTCCAACTGCACACTTTCTCCTGGGATTGCTAAGGGCGTATATTTAGCAGAAGGAGATGTAAATTTGAATGCATTCACCTTCCCTGTTGACGCACTCCATCCACAAAGTTTTGTCTTTTTAATTCATGGAGATCTGCGTATTCAAGGTAATATTCTTGTCCCGGCAGGAAGCGTTGCAGCATTTTCTACTAGTGGAAATATATATGTAGATAAGAGTGTTGGCAATCTCGTAACAAATACCAGCGACGCTGCCAACAACAATCCTAATGTCGAAGGACTCTATTCTGCAGATGCCAACTTTATTGTAGAGTCGTATGGAAGTGGAACAAATCTCTGCAATGCGGACGGAACACCATTTGATAAAAGACTTGTTGTTGTTGGGAGCATTATTACCAATGCAGCAAAAGCAGGAGGATCGTACCAAAATAATCGGGATTTATGCTTGTACGACTTAGAGTGTCCGTCTGTGTCTTTTGGAGATGGACTTAGCGTAGATAGTGGCCTTGGACTTTCCTACCTTCTCACCCTCTATGCGGATGGGAAATTCCTCTCTCATAAGGTATTCAATTGGCAAGAACTGAGGCCATGACGAATTAACCTAATTATTCTAATTTACCTAATTGACCTAAAGAATGACTAAAGAACCAAAATATAACTTAGAGGAACGAACTGTTATATTCGGTGAAGATGGAGTACGCTTTTGTAAGAAGGTTCCAAGAGGACCGATATCAGATCCACTTATAACTCAACTGGTAAAATGTATAACGAGTGTGGGAGCAAATTACTGTGAGGCTGACGATGCAGAGAGTAAAGAAGATTTTCATCATAAAATTGGAATTTGTAAAAAAGAATCACGAGAAGTAAAACATTTTGTTAGAATGGTTGTTATTGCAGCACCAGAATTGAAAGAGGAAGCAAGAAAGCTGTGGCAAGAGGCAAAAGAACTGAATTTAATCTTTAATACTATCTATAAGAAAACTAAGAAGTAATTGGGATTTGATTAGGTTAATTAGAAATTAGGTAAATTAGGTTAATTTTACTCTCAAACCGGAAATAAATATGACATTCCCCTTCCTTGACAAGGAATATCTTTCTGATTTACTATGGAGTTGCTCTTTGGCAATTCGAAAATAGTTGGAGTATTTTTCCTCGACGCGAAGCGAAATGAAACGGTGCAGAGATTATCTGCAACGTGAGTGGCTTTTCTGTAAAGGAATTTGCAGAAACCCCATCACAGATATTTCCTTTGGGGAAATTTTCAGCTACTATCGATGCCTTAAAGAGCAGAATTTATTCAAAAATCGTCATTCTGGCTTGTCCAGAATCAGATCCTGGATGCGCTTCGCTTACCAGGATGACAATTGATTGTAACCATTAATACCATGAGGTGTTGATGGTTTTTTTATGCCTTCCCCTCCCCTGTTTTATCTGATAAAATTGACAGTGTTCAACTGTCATCCTGAGCGTGAGCGAAGGACCTCATGTTGTGCCGTCTTAGCTCAGTGGTAGAGCAGCTGTTTTGTAAACAGCAGGTCATCAGTTCGAATCTGATAGACGGCTCCAAAATCAAGTTTTGACGAGCTGAGTTGGCAGAGCGGTCAATCGCACATCGCTGTAGACGATGCGTCCGAAAGGACTACGGGAGTTCAAATCTCTCACTCAGCACTGATATCCTTTCCTTTGGTTTGCAACGCTCACCAAAGAGCACTTCATTAGTGCAGGCACAAGTTAATTGGCCGGCTTGGCTCAGTGGTAGAGCAAGTCATTGGTAATGACTAGATCGTGGGTCCGATTCCCACAGCCGGCTCAGAATACCAAAATAACACTTCCCGTCCAGGCAGATTCATGCTATAATAGCCTTCATATGCCAAAAAAAGGAGATCATAGAATAAAAGTTGGACTCGTGTGTACTGTTTGTAAGAATAGAAATTACGTTACCGAAAGAAATAAGCTAAATACAGAGGAAAAACTCAAGCTTAAAAAGTATTGCCGATTCTGTAAAAAAACCACAGAGCATAAAGAAACAGACAAGCTGAAATAGTATCTGGTATTTAGTATTTTGTATCTAGTATCACAAGCCCTCCTAATTGACTTTTCTCTATATTTTCAATATTGAAACTTTACATAATAAATCGTACTATTATTGTAGGTCGTATAACCTATGTCATATCCACTTTCTGTCAAAGAAGAGGCTATCCGTTTAAGAAAACAGGGTCTTTCTCTAAGAGAAATCTCTGAAAAACTTAACATTGCAAAAAGCACCTCGTCAGCCTGGCTTGAGAATATCTCTCTTTCTGTGCAAGCACAAGGTAGACTTGCAGAAAAGCAAATACTTGGACAATATAAATCTGTCTTAATAAAAAAGGAGAAACGAAAAAAAGAAGGTAAGGCTCGAAAAGATATTGCAATCAAGATGTTACGATCTCTCCAGTTTTCCCAAGAACAGATGAAAACCTACTGTGCCCTCCTGTGGTGGTGTGAGGGAAATAAAGATATGGGACTTGTTAAATTCACTAATTCAGATCCATCACTTATTCAAAATTTTCTTTTTACGTTACGTTCAGGCTTTGCTTTAGATGAATCAAAATTCCGCGTTCTAGTACATATACATGAATATCACGATGATGAAAAACAGAAAAAATTTTGGAGTGACATAACAAACATTCCTCTCCAGCAATTTCATAGAAGTTACGAGAAGTTGAATATAGGAAAGAGAAAACATGATAATTATCAAGGTTGTATAGCGGTCACCTACTATGACGCAAAAATTGCAAAAGAATTAGAGGCAATATATAATGCATTTACGCTCGTATCAGGGGGCGTTCGTTAATGGTAAACGGGCCGCCTCCAAAGCGGCTCCTGGGGGTTCGAGTCCCTCCGCCCCTGCATAGTAAAAACTCAGACCTTTAGCGTCTGATCTTTTTAGTATAAATGGCTGGGAATCGAACTGGCGGACTGATGATGAGCGAAGTCGAACCAGAAGGAGCCGGGGTCGCGAGGCTCGCATCAGCGAGAACTTGTGACTCGAGTCCCTCCGCCCCTGCTTAGCTCACTTTTTAAGAAGTGCGAGTGCTCCATAGAGCCCGATATTATCTCCAAGACTCGTAATACGTATTTCGGGAAGAGGGTATAATGTGAGTCTTTCCTTTACCTTTTCTTTTATCCTGTCTACCCTATCTTTTTGATGTATCGCAACTCCTCCACCAAGAATAACCAAAGAAGTAGGGTGAAAAATCACAATATTCAACAGAGTATTTGCTGCATAATTCTCCACAATATTCCACTCATCCTGAGTTAATGCACTTGGTACTTTTTGAAAATATTTTTCTATATTTCCTCCACCAATATATGCCTCCGCACAACCACGTTGTCCACAACCGCAAAGTTTTCCATTTTTCCATTCAATAATATGATGTCCCGCTTCAAACTGCGCAACTGTTATCTCATCGCCCACATGCACAACTGTCGCTCCATCAAAACCTGTTCCCCATGTAAGGTACAGAAACGTTTTGCCTTTCCCATACCCATATGTTGCCTCTGCAAGTGCTGCATTTGTGGTGTCATTTTCTAGACTCACTTGAGTATGAAATGCTCTCTCTATATCTTGTGCAAATGGTTTATCTATCCAGTCTGAAAGATTTGGAGCCTTGAGAATTCTTGTATCTTCTTTGGATATAACACCAGGAAATCCTATACCAATCGCATCGATGGGTGAATCATTTTTGAGACTTGTAATGGTCGAGATAATCGCTGCAAGATCTTGTGCATAATTATTGGTTATGGGAAATTTTTGTATCTGGCTAAAGGTAGGGTTGTCCAATAATTCCGAGGTTGCTATTCGCACATGTCTTCCACCAATGTCTATTGCTACATACATACAATTTTCTTATTATATCAGGTTGTCTATTTGCTCTCTTTCTATACTTTCTAACACTTCTTCTCCATGACGAAGGAATAAGTGATGGATTAATTCTCTCGCTCTTACTCTTTCTTCTCCTTTAAAATAGGTAGATAAAAGCTTTTCAATATCTATGCCATTTGCAGAAATAATATCCTTATATAACAATGCACTTTTTCGAAGTTTTCTTTCTCCTGTTACGGAGTTGAGATGTATGAGTCCAAATTCCTTTCCATATCCATCCAGCCATTCTAAATTATCTACTGTTGACCACACTATATACCCACGTATGTCGACTCCAAGCTGTATGGCTCGATACACTGAGACTAAGTGTGTGAGGAGATAGAATGGCCTATGGATATCGCGATAATCTGCAATACCATTCTCTGTAATAATAATTGGTTTTTTAAAACGCTTTCCGAGAGTCTTGAGTAATTCCAAAAAAAATCCAGGCACTATTGGTGCACCTAAATCACTGACATATGCCCCTGCTTTTCGTACTTCTCCAAATAAAATTGTTTTGGCTGGCCGTGCTTCAGGTCCGTGTAAGCGAAAGCGAATTTTTGCAGGATTAAAATGAAGATAATATCCTGCATAGTAATTGCACCCAATAAAATCTATTGTGTCTTTTACCGCATCGACATAATTAAGGCTATCAAAATAGTTAATACTATTTGCATAGGTCTTTTCGAGTATATCTTTTGGGTTAGCGGGACGATACCAACGAAAAGAAAATGCCATAGATATGAGTGAGTCTGGAATATATTTTTTTAGCGCATAATACGCTACTCTATGAGCACGTAACATATTTTTATGTGCACGAAGCGCTGCAGAAAATCCTTTTTTTTGTGGAGGTAAAAAAGGACGAAGATATCCGCATTCTACCAACACACCAGGCTCATTAAGGGTAAGCCACATTTTGACATCGGTAAATTTATGTGCAACAAACGTTACATATTTCTCGAAAGCTCTCACAATATCTTGATTTTCCCAACTCCCCTTTTTGGCAACCCAAAGAGGCAGCGTATAGTGATTAAGAGTAACAAGAGGAGTAATTTTTTTCTCTTTAAGGTAGTCAATAATTTCTCTATATCTTTGTACTGCATCTGCATTGAATTCTCCTTCTTCCGACTCGATTCGTGCCCATTCAAAAGAAAGTCGTTGCGTCTGCACTCCAAGAGATGCAATCATGTCTATATCCTTTTCGGCATTCCCTTTTTCCCACCACTGCGGACCAATCTCTTCCGGTGCAACAATGTGTGGATTTTTTTGCAGAAATTCGTCCCAGTCACTTTGTCTTAGCCCAGAATTTCCTTCTACCTGAAATGCAGACACAGCAGTACCAAAGGTAAAGTCCTTAGGAAAGGAGAGAATGTCTGGCAGTTGGGTCATGTCTTTTAGTATAGCAAAGAAACCTCGCCAGATTTGCCTTGCTCTATTTTTGGAGCAAAAGACTACACTGCCTCTGGCTGGGGCTTGTACGTCTTTAATTGTCCTAATATTCTCTCTACTACTTCACTAATTTGCTTTCGAGAAGGCCTACCTTCCGGAATAATTCTACTCAAAGCCTTTGACTCCATATCAAGTAATTGAAAATATCTTCTTCGTTCTTCACCAGATAAAGAGGTTATGTATTCGTTGGCAGCTTCTCGTGTTTGTTGATACAGCAACTGATTAATAGCCATTGCATTTTCTGTAGAAAAAATCTCACTGAGAGAAGCTGCTTGGTCGCTTTGTTGATGACTATCACCTTCTCCTACGCTTCTTTCCCTATACCAGTTGGGCTGACTGTCTTGAGGAAGAATTACCACATCAACGAAGGGTACTTGCTTATCTTCTACTTGCACTGTTCCCCACCCTTTTGTTGGGAACGTATGCGCAGCAGGTTGTTGTGCATATCCTTTTTCTACTAAAATTTCCCCAATCTTTCTGTCCCACTGCTCCAAAGGAATATCGATAAGTAGACTTATTGCCAAATCTGAAGAATAGCCAGCTCTATGAATGAGACCGTCAAAGCGGGCAACTGCCACCTGAAGCATTTTCCGGTATTCGTGTACATATATTCTCTCCGAAGCCTGTGCATAGTGTGGATCAGAGTGATTCATCCTTCCATAATCTCTCTCAAATTTTAAATAGTCATAGGGATTTCCGTCTTCTGCTTGAAAAAGACTCATAGGCAATCCCCCTTGCCCTAAGTAGTATGCAAAAACTTCATCTTTTGCACGCTCCAAGGCAAGAGACCTCTCCGCTCGCATCATTGACTCCAATCCATATTGAGGAGCCGACGATTCATAATCGTGGAATCGATGTAATACATGCTTATTCAGCGCATATTTGGCATGTTGCCGTTCGTGGACCAAAATTTCTTTATTAAAAAATTGTTTTCTAAAAAATATATAAGGAGGAACATTTTCTGGTAATGCAAAACCCCCAGCATGAAAATTTGCAGGCGCAGGGCCCCCTCTGTTAAGCAGATACTGTATTGTCCTGTCATCTGCAGATATTTCCAGTCCCCACGGGCCAACTCGGACAGACAACCGAGCAGAAGAAGGAGCATCCATACCAGTTAAGGCTCTCACCAATTCCCTATCATTCTTGTATGTCTCTCGCAATTCCCTTGCGAGTGTATTATTTCTTATGTACTCTCTGGCGAGCGCATTCATTTCGTGAATTTGTCTTGGGGTAAGACCATTTTCCCTGCTTTTTCTCTCTACCCACCTCTGCATCTCTTCTTTAGTTGAAGCATCAGGATTTCTTGTAAGAGCTTTTTCCATATACGAATCTACTTCCACGCGACACCGCGCCATTGCCTCTCTTTGTCTTAGGGATACTTTTTCTTCACGGGGGCGAAGAAGATCTCCTAAGTCTCTTGCTTCACCTAAAGGACTTACTTTTTGTACAGGAAGGTTTGCTGGGGCAGCATCTTCCTGCCCATTTCCTTGTGGTACCTCAACGCGCAACTCAGGCATGTGTCAAGCATAGCAAAGGCTAGTCTTAAGGTACAAGAGGCTTTTGATACAATACATCCATGACCGTATCAATTTCCCGACCGCAAAAGCAGGAAGAAAAAGTATTACAGCAATTTTTTGAGACTGTTATTACACATACCTTCAAATTGTATGGATATTACGAGAATTATAAAGAAGATATCGCACGAGAAGTGAAAAGACAAATGACTGCATTACAACAAGACTTTACTACTAACGGTACAAACACTCACTTTCTTATTGCCCGGGATGACAATACGATTGTTGGGACTATTGCCTATGGTCCTGTGAATGACGATATTAAACAGTATTACAAAAAGGTTGTCCCTCATATTCCAGAAGTGAAAAGCTTGTATATTTTGCCTGAGTATCAAGGACAAGGCATTGGAACACAGCTATTCAATGAGATACGTAAAATCATGCAAGAAAATGGAATAAAGGAATTTTACCTAGACAGCGGATACCCCAAGGCACAAGAATTTTGGAAACACAAATTAGGAGACCCAGTACATATTGTCCACGACAGGTGGGACGCAGGAAATGATTATATGATTTGGTATCAGAGATTAAAGTAATACTATGCAACTTCTGACCTAGTAGATGCATCATTATAAATAATGGTGGAATGAACATTAGGATTATTCGTTTCCCTCCCTATGCTATACCTCAGCACAGATGCCCCCGCTAAAAGATATGCATATTGCCATGCCAAAGTAACTGGTGAATAAGAATCCTTTCCGGCTTTCTTTCGTGCTTCATATAATGAAAGTATCTCTTCCCACATGCCTTCATTATCTGCCTCATAAAAACTTTTTAACTCATTCACAGCACCAAGCGGAAGTATTTTCCAAATATCTTCTGGGACGTGTCCGCCCAAAAAATCTTCTCTAGAAAGAGTCCCCCCACTTCTCCTTTTCATCGTTTCCAGTGCCTGCTTAATCATCCCCTCTTGCCCAATTTGTACATACCAAACAATATTTTCTGATCCTCCCGTTGCTAGATTAGCAATATCTCTAATACTTTCTATATCTCCTTTACTCAGAGCATCCGCAATCCTTTCTCGTTCTTCTGGAGTTTGTTCTTGCATTGCTGCGTGTCTTTGCATATCTTTTTCCAAAAGACTAGGACTACCCACAATTCCCACTGCCGTCATATCAATATTCATTTCTGCGTAAGGACCTTCTCCTTGAGCAATTCTTGCAGGCGTAAGACCATAGGGTCGTAAAGTCTCTTGACCACCAAGTGAAACTAATTCTGTACCTGAAGGTCTATCCATAATAATAATGGTATGAGGATTTTCTTTAAGTTTTTGGGCAATCTTTCTATCCATTAAACTCCAAATGCCAAGAAGATGTTTTGTCGGAAAAGGTTTCGACTTGTCGAAATCCATCTTCCCTTCTGCAATGAGCCCGTTAATATACTCGTCCTCATATTTTTTTTCATTAGCAAAAAAAACATCCATATCCATAATTCCCATTGCCCTGCATTTTTCTACAACAATTGCCGCCTGCTCCATACCTATATCCATTGCTAATTTTGTTTTACCAACTCCCGGAAGACCAGTAAAGGCCAGTATAAAATGAGGCATCTGGTCCGGCAGTATCTCCCCTCTTACTACTTGTCCCGCACTATCAAGTACCCTTTCTTGAAAATCCCCCATTGTTTTCGTTAGTCCCTCGTAGGTATCTTTTGCATCATGCTTAAACCCTTCAAATCGTTCTGTTTTTTCTGGGTTTTTCTTGAGCTCTTGTGGTGTAGGTTTTAATCTATCTGCTAATCTTTTTTCTCTCTTGGGTAAAGAAAGTGGTTCCTTTGCGCCGTCTTGTCCTGGAGTCGGTTCGAGAGGACTCATGCAGTTGTATAGGTTGGCAATTCAATGGTCATAGTTGTTCCTTTTCCTACATGGGAATCTACTTGGATTCTTCCATGGTGCTTTTGTATTATATACCGTACGAGATACAATCCCAACCCCAAACCTTCTTTATTGGTATTTCTTCCTTGATAAAATTGGTTAAAAATCTTCTTCATATCCGATGGATGAATTCCCTTTCCATGATCGGTAACAGCCATACAAATTTTTTTCCCTTTTTGCGATAAGGAGATATCTATAGACGTATTGTCATCTGAATATTTAGCGGCATTACTAAGTAAATTGGTAATAACATGAATAATTTTATCTTCATCTGCACGTATGAAGTCTTTCCCATCTAAACCATCTGTAAAATGAATACTATGTGTGTCATAGGCATCGTTAAACTCCGTAATAGCTCGCTGGGCAATATCCCTGAGACTCTTTTTCTCCATAACAAATTCCAAGGCTCCTAACTGCATTTTATTTATTTGAAGGAATTCATTAATTAAATATGATAATCGCTTGAGACCATGTGATAATTTTTGCTTTATCGTCTTTTCTCTTGATTTTGAAAGAACAGGAGTACTTGTGAGTATTTGCATATACAAAAGAGTTGAGGTAAGAGGAGTTTTTAACTCGTGTGCTGCAAGAGAAATAAATAAATCACGCTGCTTGAGTGCCTTTCTCAGCTTTTCCCGCACTAATGTTTCCCGGATTGCAAGAGTTGCGAGTGGAGTAAAGAGTTGTAATTTTCGCTTACAATTTTTGGTAAAGTGGCCATCTTTATATCCAATTATCGAAAGCACCCCAAAAACTTTATTCTCATACACAAGAGGTACAACCACATCCCATCCTGCTTGCAACTTTTTAAAAATAGGATAGGTGTCAGATAATTGCTTTCTATTTCTTTTAAGAAATTTCGCTTCTCTGTATGCTCTCATGGTATACCCATTTTTTCGAGGAATAATAGTAAATAGAATCCGTGAGGTTGCATAAATTCGCTTCATTGCGCCTTTTTCAAATAGAAAAATGGATGCATATTTCGCATCAACAAGATCTTTCGCTTCTTGCGCAACAACAGAATAAGTAGCTTTTTCAGACAAGGGGTAGAGGAGCTTTAAGGCTCTTGTATACAGATCTTCCTCGATAGTGGGTGTATGCTTCACTATTCTGTGGTTATTCTAAACCAAAGACTATGTAAAATGCAAGAAAATGGGGTAAGGATCCCTTTTAGAATTTATTGGGGTATTGCCTAACTATTCCTGTGGATAATGCGTCGGACATTTGGAGAATTTCATCGTGGACTTTATCATAATCTCCTACACTGGCATCATATTTCTTGTCTAGAATGTCCACTGCTTCCTGCTTGGTTAGGTCTAGATGCGACTTCATCATCGAGCGAAGATCTGCATCTGACCACTTTGGATTTGCTTTGGCTAGAAAGTCTGCAATTTGCTGGCCATTATTGTACCAATCGGTATTTGCTTTATTCAGAGCTGTTGTATCATTTGCTTTTGCCGCCTTTACCAGTGCCACTGCACCAGTAATGTGAGTCTTAAGAAGAGTTGTTAGCTGGTTTCCTGCGTCATCTCCATAATAGGGCTTTATGGCATTTCCTAAGTCTTCCTGATTTTTAAGAAGTCTTGTTGCATCACTATCTGCCATGGCGCTTCCATTGGCAAAATCTACAAGATACAACCTGGTCCACGTAATATGATCTTCCCATAATTTCCGCATAGCTATTTTGAGGTCTGTTGCTTTGGAAGAAGTTGTAGCATTAGGAGTATTCATTGCTTTTGGGGCTGCATTTTGCGTTGTCGATCCTCCCCACCACCCAATTGCTCCACCAAATACTAATGCTAGGGCAATAAGTAATACGGTAAATGACTTCATAGCTCTATCTCATACTTTTATCGTTAGAGTACTATGGAAGATAAGTAAGAAAATCGTAAAACTTATTGGGAGAGTAGATGAGGAATTTTTTTGAAATCATTTTCAAGAATGCTTTTTAATTTTGAAAAGCGAAGAGCAGCTGCAGGATGAAGAGTAATGTAATAGCGATACCCATTCTCCTCTACTATACTTCCATGCTGCTTCATTACGGCAATCTTTTCCTTTAAAAGTGCCTTTGCAGCAGTTGCGCCTAGGACAACAATAAGACGAGGCTGAATTACTGCAAGCTGTTTTTGCAAATGCAATGCACCATGAGCAATATCAGGTGCTGTTGGCGTGCCACGAAGAGGTAAGTACTTTACCGGACTTGTAATATATACATCTTTTTCCGCAAGGCCACTTTCTCTTATAAGCTTTCTCAGAAGCTGTCCTGACCTGCCGATAAAAGGCCTTCCTTCTGCTGCTTCTTTTTTTCCTGGTGCTTCTCCAATAAAAACTATTTTTGCATCAACACTTCCCTCGCCTACGACAACTTTTCCTATTTTTCCAATTGGACAAATAGTACATTTTTCAATTTCTTTATTAACTTTTTCTAACTCCTGTGTTTTTGATTGCATGCTCATGTCTTATAAGAGGATACACTACGAGAAGCGAATAAAAAACAACCAGTATTGCGCAGGTTATGAGACAACTTACCAAAAAGAATTGCGTAATAAGTATGGCAGTAATAAAAAGGTCTAGACTCAAACCAATACCTAAAAAAAGAAGAGCTATGAGTATCATGTAGCTTGCAATTGTATGAAATTCCTCACTATCCTCCCCTTCTTGAGCAATCCTGTGGTATGCAGCTGGCGCCATAAGAAATATTACACATACCATAATAAGCAACAGGCTTACCATATGAAGGTATTGCAATGAAGAAGCTAAGGTATTAAATCTGTCAGAAAAAATGGCAATAAATTGAAATCCGATTAACGCTTGTGCTCCAGGTAAGACCACGCGAGTTTCGGACAAAACATGGTCAATTTTTTGGGAAATGCTGCTTTTCTGCTTCATTTTCCATTATGGACATTTACATCTAACTTATTAGGTATTTGTACTGATGGACCTCCTCCTCTGGTCATTGCTGTAATGTAGGGAATTCCATAGTAGAGAAGGACAAAAAAGAATACAACCAACACAATAATCCCTAAAAGGAAGCCCATACCATTACTCGACGAGTCAGATGGATTATTCACTATAGTAGCTATATATATCACCTCCTTCACTGGTATTAAGAACGCGATGGGTAAAAGCTATACAGAAATAGAGTAATAAAATAGTAAGAAGAAATATCTACAAAGGGAAATTAACTTAATTTCTATCCCTATCTTCGGTAGGATTATAGTGCCTATATCCCACTATTCTTGGGGATTGAGGCTGAGCAGGTAGTGGTCTTTGACTTTCTGGCTGGTGTCCTTTCTGACGACGACGTAGTGCATTAGCTAATGCTCCAGCAGCCGTACCAATGCCTGCTCCCAATACAGCTAAAGGAATCCATCTCTCTTTTTTGCCTTTTCCTGCCATATGCACGGAATATATACCTTTTCAAGTCAAATGTCAAACTATAAGTTGTTTTATTGTTCTATTTTCGGTATACTTCTTATACATGGAAGTACAACCACAGGGCATCCTCGTCGCACTTGGCGAGAATTGGGCAAAAGGTAAGCATGGGACACGTCGCGCACTTCGAGAACGCACAGTAGACACAGCTATTGCTGCAGATGTTTTGGCCCAATCTGGGCGCTTTCATACCCTTATTTTTTCAACAGGCTATACCAACGGGAAAAATCAAATAGCAGAAGCAGATGCTATGGCAGATTTAGTGCATGCAATTGACCCCATCCTTTCCCAACAAATTACTATTTTGCGTGAGACAATTTCCCATGATACCCCAACCAATTTTAGAGAAATACAAAAACTTATTGCCCATCTTCAGCTAGAAGGCCCTATTACCGTTGTTGCTCCACAGTTTCATTTGAAAAGAGCAAGAAGAATTGCTCAACATCTTCATATTCCCATAACAACTATTGCAACAGAAAAGGTGCTCAACCTCCCTACTCGGCCAACTCCTTTGGTAGAATATCCATTACGCGCACTCTCTCTCATAGACCCCGATGGAAGAATTCCCGGTCTTCTTACCCGACGACGTATGCGATAAGGCCACTCTGCTCTGCTTTTGCTTATCGTATATTTTTGCTATTATTTTTCTATGCCAATAGACTCATCCGGAGAAGGAGCAAAACCTACCAATCCACAAAAAGGTATCTCGCCAAGAGAGTATGCATTCCCCAGACTTCCCAATACGTATATCCAACCAACAAATAGACAAATTGAGTCCCGTACTGTCCAAATGCAACCTTCAACAGAAGCATTCCCTCGAATAAAGCGGGTTAGAGAAATTGCACAACAAGACCCTGCACTTCATAGTAGGATTGCCTCAAATCCTTTTGACAGAGCAGCAACAGCAGAGATTGAAAGAATCGCTCTAGAAGCAAGTGGGCAAAGGGCAACAGAAGTAGGGACAGCTCAGGAATTGGCCAATGTGGGCTTTACTCAGGACGAATTATTCGATACCATGACAGCAATCCTTCTAGAAGAGCCCGCAGGAGCGTATGATGAGAATTTTTTCCACCTCTCACGCAAAGAGCAAACCGCAACACTACAGAATGAAGTACTTACTGCTGCAGCTATGACCATGGACCTTACAGAAGAAGTTGCAGGACATATGGACAAGTATATGCACTATCCACCTGAGGAGATGTACCAACATCTTTGTGATGTTGCTTTTCAGACTCATGATTACAACGAAATTCAAAAAAAATTTTCCTGGAAACAGCGCCAAGGATACCGCATTGCAATTCTTAATCTCATAAGGGACAGGGAAAGAATAAAAACAGTCTATGAAGGAATGCCACCAGACTTTGATGGGATACAAAAGAGATCTACAAAAGAACAGGCCGCCTTTCTTATGGGAAAAGACCCCAATGAATTTTCTGATACTGTACGAGTAAGGCCAACTCCTATTGGATTTGTTGTGGAAGTAGATGGTGCAACATACGACAGAGTTGGTGGAAGTATCTATGAATTAGGTTCGTATTACCCAAGAGCTCTTCCCAATCAGCCGCCTGTTGCCTGGGGAATGGTAATGCTTGTTGCAACAAGCGATCCGAATGCTGTGTACAACGAAAAATTTCAATACATGCAACACATTAAAAGAAGCAGGCGTGAGATTGCAACAACAAGACAGCACGAAGAGTCCCATGCTGCGTTTGAAAAATACCATGCGATTGGATCTGTTAATAGCTGGAGTGCCGAAATGGCACAAAGATATCCATCTCTTTCACCACAACAGCCAGTTAGGGAGCAGCAACCTATAAGCCCTGATATGATTATGGATGATAGACTGTCGGGTGTAGATAGAGGTTTTGACAGCTTTACAAGTCGAGTTTTGGACGAATCTCTTGCGTACCTTTCTGCAGACCATATTACTCCGGAATTTTTAGGAGAAACTCAACTTCTCGGTGACAGTAGCCTGAGACGATATATTTTAGATATAAAAGCAGACCTAGAAGCACAAACAATCATTTCTAACGCACAAAAGCGCCAAATATGGGAAAGTGCACTAACACAGTATTATAATCTCAGTCATACACTTACCCAATCTCTTCCTCTTGTTTCGGCAGTACTTGCGAATGGCCGAGTGCCAGACATTGCAGGGAGAAAGACAAAAGGTGCTCCACCCATAGGACCATTTCTTAGGGCACTCATGGCCAATGATGGTCCCCGACCATTCATAAAACTAGTCAGGGATAGTCAGCCTCTTCTTAAACAGCCTCTTTCTGTCATACTGCATTCACAAGAAGCATCCCGTCAAGAAAGAGCAAATGAATTTGCATTTCGTCTCATGGAAATTGCCAATAGAATTAACTTACACATACCAATTCCTGAGCAAGAAATGAAAATATTAGCACGCGAAATGGCTGGACTTCCACTTTTGCAAGAACCTAGTCTGCTCGTAGGAGCATTAGGCTGGATAGAGGCTAATGGGACACAGCAAGGAGCTAGTGCCTTAGTAACAAACCAAGCTTTGGTAAAAGTGAGAGATTATATTTTTCTTTTTCAGGGCAATCCGGACGCACTTGACGACAAACGACTGCAAAACATTAAATCTTCTCTTGCAAAGTTATCTACAAAAGGTACTGCCACAGAAGAGCAGTATAGGATAATGGGAGAAATCATGCAGGCAGTAGATATGATTGAAAGTATCCGGAGTACTCCCAGCTTTGTCGCTTGGCCTTAATCCTTGACATATATCTGCACCGCCTGAATAATAGATGCATGGATCCAAATGTAACCTCTGACGAAGCAACTCCTCCAGTACTTCCCACCCAGCCATCCCATTCTAGTAGTGCTATGGCATCGTCTTTTTCCCTTGGCAGAATGGTCTTAATTGGTCTTGGTATCCTCGGACTCGGCCTTGCAATTGCATTTGGTGGATATTATCTCGGACAGAAAAATACCCCCAAACAAGCAACTCTCTACCCAACGCCTTCAGCAACTACTTCTCCTACAACAACCAGTAGCTCTGCGACATATACCGACGCTGTTTTTGGTGTTTCTTTTTCTTATCCTTCAACATGGGAAGTAACCCATACAGAAGCACTTCCTTCCTATTGGTTGAGAATTTCTCCAAAAGGATATCATGCCAATAACGATATTGGTCCAATACTTTTTGCTATAGGTATGACACAAGACAATCAACCCATTGTTTTAAAAAACTTTTTACGCGGCTCCTCTACATCTGTGACAACGCCTATTACCATGGCAGGACAGCTTGGATATACCCAAACTCTATCCAGTTGCGAACCATTCCTTTGCGATATAGCTGCGGTAACCGCACACAATAATAAAGCGTATATTCTTGAAAGCTTTCAATTTGAGCAAAATCCACCTGATCAAAGAATAGTATTTCAACAAATTCTCAATACCTTGCAATTTATACAATAGTGGACAATACTAATAATATGACCTCAATGTACCCAGAGATAAAAATAGACAGGATTAAAAATCCTAATAGATTCTACGCTGTCCCCCTTCTTGGATTTGTTGTAAAGCTTTTTATGATTATCCCAATTGGAATAGAATTGTGGTTTTTAAAAATGGCACAATTTGCCATGAGTGTTGTCAATGCGTGCAATATTTTCTTTCGGGGACGATATTGGAAAATGGCCTACTCTCTAAATCTTGGCATTATGCAGCTTGAGGCAAATGTAAGCTACTTCTTATGGGGACTCACAGACGTATACCCAGGATTTTCGCTAACCACAACCAATTACGAGTTGACTATGCCATTTAATAAAACGCCAAGTAAGCTTTTTGCTACTCCCTTTTTGGGCGTACTTTTTCGCTTGGTCCTCTTAATTCCATACCTTTTTTATCGACATGTACTGTCCTTTGCTGCATCTCTTGCAATTTTTGTCTCGTGGATTGTTGTACTTGCTAAAGGCACCTATCCAGAGACAACCTACGAAATTGCCAGGGATAGTGTCCGAGTAGATATGGCAGTAAGTGCATATTTCCTGGGTATGTCCGATAGCTATCCCTCCTGGTGGATATCTATGAACCACAAGCCTCTTAAGATACTCCTTCTGGTCTTGGCAACACTTTTTACCCTACTTAGCTTTGGAAATCGATGGAATTCCAAACAACATGAAAGACCAATGATTCGAAATTATCATAATAACACCGTCCAAAAAACTCCCACTAGCTACACGTACTAATACTTGACCGTCCTATAGGTTTTTGTTATACTTCTCACTTATGGCAGGAAGAAGCGGAGACGGCAATACACATAAGGGACCTCGATGGGGAAATTCCCCAGCAAAAGGTAGCAATGCAAAAAGGAGATATAGGCTCTTTGGACATCTTTATACAATAGATCGTGTACCAGCACGATGGTTAGGAATGCGTAAGGACAAACAAAAACCAACAAGCCATGAAGTTGAAGAAACATTACATCAGCATGCAACAATGTCAGAAAGGTACTGGAGAAAAATGCAATCTGAAGGTAAATAATAAATCGTCTCTCATTGACTTCTGGTATACCTCTTGAAATACTTTCTCTATGAGGTTTTTAAAAAATCTTCCCTGGAAAGCATTACTTCTTATTCTTCTTTTCTCATTCTTCTATCTTCTTTTATCTATCACCAAGCACAATAATTTTCTCTCTGGCTATGATTTGGCAGTAAGTGACCAGGTAATGTGGAAGTACGCTGTCTTTCACAATCCTCTTACCACAATTCATGCATATCCTTTTACCTATATGTTTGAGGACCACATAGAATTTATCTATGTATTTCTCTCTCCTCTTTTTTGGATATGGAATGATGTGCGAATACTTATTATTGCTCAGGTAGTACTTTTTTGTCTTTCTGGACTTCCCATGTATCTTTTGGCAAAATGGAAGGGCCTAAGCGAGCTTCTTTCTCTTACACTTCTTTTCTCCTATCTATTTTTCTTTGGGGTGCAAAATGCGCTCTGGAATGATGTACATAGCAATGTTTTTGGTGTTGCAGCAATTGCCTGGCTTATTTATTTTTTAGAAAGTGGAAAAACTTTCTGGACTTTTGTAGCATTTTTCTTTGCCATAACAGCCAAAGAAGACATGGCATTTCTTACGGGAGCGATAGGAGTAGTATGGTTAGTAATTAATATCAGAACTGTCATCTCGAGCAACGCGAGAGATCTCAAAGAGAGATTTCTCACATTCGTTCGAAATGACAATGTAAGAGTCTCTTGCTTCATTATTCTTTCTTCTCTTATCTATTTATTCCTTGTTTTTGGGGTCTTTTTTCCTCATTTCACGTCTGGGTATCGTTTTGCTAGTCACGAACCGTTACTGCAAAGCCTTAATCCAACATATTTTGCAGATACTCTTTCCAAGAGACAAATTATTGCCTATTCTCTTGGGTGGTTTGGATTCCTCCCGCTTTTTGCACCACTGTATCTTCTCCCTTGGCTTGCAGACTTATTTCATTTTTTTGTAATTGGACATGTTGTAGAATCGGCTCAGGAGATATTTTTACATTACCGGATAAGTCTTGCCCCTCTTCTTCTCTGGCCAACAATTATGGGAATTCAAAAAATTTCGAATTTCAAATTTGCAATTTCAAATAAAAAACGTGCCACATTTCTCCTTTTTTTACTTATTGCTGTCCCAGCTATTTTTCTTCAGTATTCTCTTCACCTCCCTCTCAGCTATCTAACAAAGTCGTGGTTTTGGCATACACCAGCAAGCGTTGCATCTCTTAACCGCGTACTTACCTACCTGCCAAAAGACGCATCGGTTGTAAGCCAGAATAATATTACCCCCCATATTGGTCATAGAGACAACATCTTCACTCTTTGGCCAGATGTGCGCACGTACAAATCTGCAACCAACTCCCCTTGTGGCAAGGAGTTATGTAGGTGGTTTCACTGGGTTGGCAATCCTCACTATATGATTGTAGATACTGGGCCAGACTGGGATATTCGCCATTTCCTAGCCAACAGACCAGACTACCTGGAAGCGCTACAAAATTTTGAGCATATGGGAAAAATACAAGTGTATAAAAGGGACGGTACTACAACGCTGTATAAAATACTCCAGCAACCATAACCTGCCTATTGACGCATATAATTACCCTTCACTATGCTTAATCTATGAGGAAATTCCTAGCTTTTGTCGGTGCACTTATTGGCGCTCCACTTGTGTGCCTTCTCTTCTCCACCCTTGCTATCCATTTTGGTGACAATGCATTTCTTGCAGATAAGCTTTTGGATGCGAAAGCATGGTACTCTGTTGCAGAGCTTACCAACCCATTCAATCAACAATTGCCAAATAGATTACTGGCAATTAATGTAAATATAGAAGAGCGTTTTAACCCCAATGAAGAAGCTACAGATGGGCCCAAAAATCTAGCACAATCTAATTCTTCTACCCATGTGTTGGGCATTACCTCCTGCGTACCAGTCCTTATGTATCATTACATTCGAGTAAATCCCTGGCCAACCGATACAGTAGGTGCAGGACTGTCTACTCCTCCCTATATGTTTGCGCAGGAATTGGATTATTTACAAAGTAAAGGCTACGAGACCATTACTTTGAGTGATTTAAAAAGCAATATCGAGCTGTATAAGGCAATAGAAATCCGAAAGAAAAATCCAGAGTATAAATTACCCCGCGTAAAATTACTCCCAACCAAACCCCTTATTATTACGCTTGATGATGGATATAAAGACGCCTACACACAGGCACTTCCCCTATTGCGAGAGCATGGCATGAACGCTGTGGAATTTGTCATAACCGGCTTTGTTGGACTTCCCAATTACCTCGATTGGGACGATATTAAGACGATGGATAAATCTGGTATATTCGACATAGAATCTCACACTGTCCACCACTATGCACTTGGTGGAACATATTGGGATCCAAGTGTCGTTAACTATGAATTGCGACAAAGTAAAAAAGATTTGGAAAGCCACTTGGGAAAAATTGTTGAATGGTTTGCTTACCCCTATGGCAGCGTGAATGACTTTTCTGCACATAGCGCATCCAAGGTGTATTACGCTGCATTTGGGACAAATTTAGGAGCATACCAATCAACAGAAGAAGAGTATACCCTTCCCCGCATACGAATAGGGGGCGGAGATAATGGACAGTCTGTTGACGAAAAAATTCAAGACGCCCTAACCCATGCCAATTGTGTGCATTAAAATAATTACTTGTGTATCGAGTATGTATTTTCTATAATCTATTGTCTGCAATTCTATGAAAAGAAAAAAATCACCACCACGAAATACTGTCTTTCGCTTTGTATTTTTTAGCAGTACAGTCTTTCTTTTTCTGACTGCTATCTTTCTCTCTGGGTATTTTTTTATTACCCATGCTTCCCCAACCTATCCAACATCTAGTTATGAAATAGATGAATATTACCAACCAACAGACATGCACCATGTCTTGGGAAGTAATACGGACGAAACCATTGCAACACATGGCAGTAGAGACGAGAAAGAAATTGCCCTTACTTTTGATGCAGATATGACACCTGGGATGCAGCATATGCTTATAACAGGTTCTGTAAAAAGCTTCTATGATGCAGACCTTATTTCCTATCTAGAAAAGACCCATACAAAAGCAACACTTTTTATGACAGGACTCTGGATAGAAAGTTATCCAAAAGAGGCAAAAGAATTAGGAAAAAATAGACTTTTTGAGCTGGCAAGCCATTCATATTCTCATGGTGGATTTTCGGGCAGCTGCTACGGCCTTACTCCAATTCCCGATGAAGATGATATAGGCGAAATACTCAAAACCCAAACCGACTTAGAAAAAATTGCAGGAGTAAAGGGCAAGCTTTTCCGCTTTCCTGGTGGGTGCTACGACGATTATGACCTAAAAGTACTCAGCAACTTAGGTATTACCCCAGTACAATGGGATGTTGTTGCCCATGATGGATTTAATCCTAGTCTTGAGCAGTTGGAAAATAATGTACTCCCGAATGTGCAGAATGGATCTATTATTGTGATGCATATGAATGGCTATCCCAACGAACCCGAAACAAAAAATGCAGTAGAGCGCATTGTCCCAGAATTAAAGAAAAAAGGCTACCATTTTGTCAAAGTCTCCGAACTCCTCAACCCCTAAATCCGTAAAAATGGTTTTGACTTTTTGCGGGAAATATTTCATAATTTTTTATTATGAGTGAAAAAAGTCAGAAGGAACCAGCAATTAAGCCTAATGATCCACCTATTGTACCTGGGAAAAATATTAATAAAGGAAGACCAGGCAAACTTGACCGACCCCCCACAAATGATGAATGGTTGAAGCATTATATACAACGAGCTGATGAAGAGAATAGAAGAGCAAGGGAAAATGAGAATCCACCAGAAAATCCAGAAAGTCCTGATGAAACATTTGATAGACTCACTAGGGGCATGCCAAGACCTTGGGAAAGAGGTGAAAGACCAACAAGAGAAGACGTTGAGGACCTTATAAGAAGGATTCGGCAAAGCCATCCTGCAAGACCCCGCCCTCCTTTCGGATCTGTTATTCCTCCGGAAATTCCTCCTACAGCAAATCCTG
>DASQJJ010000040.1:0-19693 GCA_035631115.1 Candidatus Eiseniibacteriota bacterium | reverse complement strand
GGGTAGCTACTTTTTTAGTCTTACGAGACCAGCGAGCAATAATACGAAAAAAATATCCAATCCCACTGCGAGGAATAAGTATATGTTGATGTTGCCAAGAATACTTGTCAGCAATGGATTTTGAAAGACTGCCACCAGCCACGCAACAAGAGGAACACCTAATATCTGAACAACAATGCCAACAAGCATTGTTCCAATAACAAATCCTACTGCGCCCTCCATGTCCTTACTGCTGCTAAACATTGTGTTGCCCACCTGAAAAACGATATACAAGAGCAATGCGCTTTGCCAAGAAAGCGTTGGCGTATGAAGATACGCAAATGACAGCAAAAGAATACCCAAGCCCCCAATAACAGGTGCTACTCCAATAAGAAACCTGCGCAACGGGTCTGTTTTGGCAATAGCTACACTTCCCATCTTTACTTGGTTTCCCTGAATTTCTGGAAAAAATTCTACTTCTCCTGTTGGAACCAATAGTATATTCGCAATAAGAAGATGGGAAAATTCATGCACAACAACTCCGGGAAGAAATAGAAAAGATAACGCATAGATAACAATGTGGTGACTGTGGAAAAAGCGCATTAAAATGCGGGAAATAAGCATAGTAAGTCTTCGCGAAAGAAAGAAGAGTATCCCCAAAAGTAGTGTAAAAAACACAAGATACATATATTTAGTATAGCCATTTTTTGTCAAACTTTTTCACATTAAAAAATCAGCCTCGCACCTGATCTATTTTGATAACCTTGCAATGAGAATTTTCACATCATACACTTTTTTATATGGATAATCACCCTATTCCCCAAGATGTTACAGGTTTTCAATTCCGTCTTATAGGAGACATGACCATTAAACAATTTGCCTATTTGGCTGCAGGTATTGTCTTGGCATGGATCTGCCTGTCTCTCCCGCTATTTTTTCTTCTCAAGCTTCCACTTATTGTGTTGTTTGGAGGAAGTGGCATTATTTTGGCATTTGTCCCTATTGGAGGACGTCCCGCAGATACTATGATTTTGTATTTCTTTAAGGCAGTCTTTTCCCCTACGCAATACACATATAAATCGCACAGCGACCCATCTCCCACAGCTGCTGTTGGCAACAATCTTCCTGTGCAGGAAGAGAAAAAGGAAGAGAAAAAAGACGAAAAAATACACCTTGCTGCACCTACCGCAGCATCGTCTTTCGACCAACTCTTTGGAGATCAGAAAAAAGCTGAACAGCCAACAGAAGAAGTGACTCCTGCTGTTGCAGAACCCGTACCCACTGCTGCAATTGCAGAAACATCTAATCCAAGCCAGCTTGCACAAGAAACAACAACGCTTACCAAAGCATTGGCAGAAGCAGATAAAGAAGAAACAACAGTTGAAAAAAGCGTAGAGGAGGCAAAAGAGGCACATCAAAAAGCAACCGATTTAGAAACCGAGCTTCAGGCAATTCACGAGCAAAAGCAAATACTTGAGGCTAAGCTCTTAGAATTGCAAAAACAATTGGCACAAAAACCACAACAGGTTTTTTCCCCATCCACTGCCCCTACTCCTCAGGCAACGGAAAATGTGCGAAAAATTCCTCCAAGCCTTGGCAAATCTGTGGGGACACCCTTTGTAAGCGATGTTCCAAATCTTATCTGCGGCATCGTCAAAGACCCACGAGGCAATGTATTGCCTAATATTCTTATAGAAGTAAAAGATAAAGATGGAAATCCTGTGCGAGCATTTAAGACAAACCCGTTGGGACAATTTGCCTCCGCAACGCCTGTTATTAACGGTATTTATACCATTACCTTTGAAGATCCAAATGCAAAGCAGCGATTTGACACTATCGAGATGCAGGCAGATGGGGAAGTTTTGCAACCTCTCGAAGTTATTTCTATAGACGCACGGGAAGATTTACGAAAAGAGCTTTTTGGAGGATAACCTATGAAAAAAACTGCCCGAATTAGCCCTAATTCTACGCAAGATTTTACCGAAGTCCTTGATATTCGGGAGGATATTGTCCTTATGAAAAATGGCAATGCCTGTCTTCTTATTCGACTCCAGGCTGCCAATTTTGCACTTCTCTCCAGCGAAGAGCAGGATGCAAAAGTCTACGCATATGCAGGACTTCTCAACTCCTTATCTTTTCCTGTGCAAATTGCTATTCAGAGCAAGCAAGTTGATATTCTTCCCTATATTGATTCGTTGGGAGTTGCTGCAACGCATGCAGTGAATGAAAAGCTGGCCAAAAACATTGGCGAATATAAAGCTTTTGTAGAAAAGCTAGTTACCACAACGTCTATTCTAGATAAGCAATTCTTTCTTGTTGTCTCGTATTCACTATTGGAAGAAGGCATAGGAGGTGCCACAAAAATGGCAACATCCCACCACAATAACCTTGATGATTTCTTTATTAGCGCATCTGCAGGACTTCATACAAAAGCAGAAAGCCTTCTGTCCCAAATAGATAGAATGAATCTGAGGGCAAAAATTGTCGAGAGAGACGAGCTTATTCGACTCTTTCACGACATCTATAACGAAAAATAATATTTATAGTGAATTAACTGAACTATGTTTGGCAAAAAAATACAAAATACTGTGCAAAAAGAAACACCAAGCACTATTCCTGATGAAATAGCGCCAACCTCCATTGAAGTGGATTTCAAGACAATCCGTGTTGGGGAAAAGTTGTACCGGACATTTTTTGTGTCGGGATATCCTCGCTATGTGTCTATTGGCTGGCTTTCTCCTGTTATAGATTTTGACTACTCACTTGGCATTAGTATGTTTATTTATCCCGTATTTACCGACGATGTACTCTCTAACTTAAAAAGAAAAATAGCAGAAATGGAAGCAACAATTTCATCTGACGAGGAAAAGGGCAAACCAGAAAATCCAAAAGTGTCTGCTGCGCTTTCTGATGCATTAGGATTGCAGGCAGAATTGGCAAAAGGGATAGAGCGATTTTTTCAATTTAGCTTTTACATTACGATTTCGGCAAAAACAATAAAAGAATTGGACGAAATAACCAAAAAGCTTACCAGTACGCTTGCCTCACTGTTGGTCTCTGCCAAGCCAACAACGCTCCAAATGGAAGACGGATTCAAGACGGTCCTGCCTATTGGACAAGATAGACTTGCCGTTACTCGCAACATGGACACGTCAAGTCTCGCATCAACTTTTCCTTTTACATCTGCAACTCTTACCCAAGACAAAGGCATCTTATATGGTGTGAATCAACAAAACGGATCGCTGGTTATTTTTGACAGATATTCTTTGGAAAACGCAAATGAAGTTGTTTTTGGAAAATCTGGGTCGGGAAAATCATTTACCATCAAGTTGGAGATTATGCGGCAATTTATGTTTGGGACAGAAGTTATAGTTATTGACCCAGAAAAAGAATATGGAAAATTGGCAGAAGAGCTGGGAGGGGAGCATTTGGATTTTTCGGCAACAAGTCCTGTCCGAATTAATCCCTTTGATTTGTCCGGCGTTGCGGAGGAAGGAGAAAATGAATTGGGATTAAAAATTCTTTCCCTTCGTGCACTGTTAAAGATAATGCTTGGCACAATTAGTCCTGCAGAGGATGCTATTTTAGACAGAGCATTGGTTGAGACGTACGCAGAAAAGGGAATTTCTGCAGACCCGAATACCCAAACCAAAACGCCCCCAATCTTACAAGACTTGTACCAAAAACTTATAACAACTCAAGACGAGAAAGCTCAAGACATTGCTCTTCGATTGGAAAAATTTGTAAAAGGAAGTCTGTCAGGCATTTTTAACCAGCAGTCCAATTTTAATATTACAAATCCCTTAACTGTTTTTTCTCTTCGAGACTTAGAAGATGAATTGCGGCCAATTGCTATGCATATTATTTTGGATTTTGTCTGGACACGAGTACGAAAGTCTTTAAAAAAACGTCTTCTTATTGTGGACGAGGCATGGTATTTGATGAAACATGAAGATTCTGCAAGTTTTATTTATGGCATTGCCAAGAGGGCTCGCAAATACTATCTAGGACTCACCACAGCGACCCAGGACGTACAAGATTTTCTTTCGAGTGATTATGGTCGTGCCATTCTTTCCAACAGCTCTATTCAAATTCTACTCAAGCAATCAACAAGCGAAATAGATACTGTTGCAAAAGTATTTTATTTATCTGAAGGGGAAAGGCAAATGCTCTTGTCCAGCGGCGTTGGTCAGGGACTTTTCTTTGCTGGACAAAATCATGTTGCTATTCAAGTTGTTGCAGCTCCTTTTGAGCATAATATTATTACGTCCAATCCTGCAGAGGTGCAGCAAATGCAAAAAGAGGCAGAAGACGCCGTGGCAACTGGTCAAATACAGCAAGCACAAGAAGCAACACCACAAGGTGCACCAAGCCCTATAGAGGAAAAGGGAGGAAATTAACGCATGGTCGAATTGACAGCTCTTCAAAAACTCTCAGCATTTTTAGATCCCTCATCAAGTGTTGCCGGCGTAGACCAACAAAATGCAGCCAGAATAGGAGAGCGAGGAGCAGATAGGGAAGCATTTTTAAGAGCTGCAGAAAAGCCTGAGGACGAAAGAAAAGCAATTATAAATCGTCTTGCAGCGAAGTATCATAAGGAAGCGGGCTTTGAAGAAACAGAAATAGGAAACGCGGTCGATGAGTTTGTTAGAAACATTCCGTCTGAGTTTGAAACAACAGAGCAACCAGAAACTCCCCAACAGCTACCACAAGACCAAGGAGTAATAGGAAGCCTTCTTAATAAGCTAACAGAAAGAAATGAGCCAAATATTGCTGGCCGGGCAAAAGGACAGGCAACAGATGCGGTACACAGTCTTCAAGAACAACAATTCCTTGAGGAATTTAATGATGCTCTCGAGCAAGGAGACCAGACAAAAATAGTCGAACTCATAAAAAATGCAGAAACCCACAAACTCCTTGACCAACAGCTTCAGCTTGCACATCAGCATTTAGACCTCTTAAATCCCGATGAACTGCGGCTTGCAAGACTTGATGGCACTACAACCGACAAAGAAGGCAAGACTATTACGAAAGTGGATAATATGCGCGATGAATTTACCACTCAAGCACTCAAGCAGGCAGAAAAGCGTAAAAAACAAGAGGAGAGAGAATTAACTCCTGCCGAGAAAGATGCAAAAGCAAAACAAGAAGCAAAAGAGGCGCGGCTACAAGCAATTGCAATGGACACCAATATAAAAGACCCAAACAGAAGAAGTGCTGCTTTCCATGCGCTTCTACAGGAAAGGCTCGCCCAGACTAGGCCATACTCCATTTTTGCAGAATATTATGACCAAGATTTAGACGGCATGCTTGTCCCGCTTTCACAACTTATCCAAAATCAAGCACAGGTAAGACACCGCATGGCCTTACGACAACGCCAAGGAGTACAACAAGCTGTCAATCAGCAATCTAATTTACAGAATGCTGCAATAAATGCAGTACAAAAAATAAAAGGCAGTAAGTCTAGGAAGGGAGGACTTGGATCTCTCCTTAAGGGTCAACTCAAAAAACAGCTTCTTAGTAAATTTAAAAAAGAGCTTATTAGGAAAGGTCTTGCATGGGCTTTCCTTTCTCCTCCCTTTGTTGGGGAAATAGTTGTTGGGATAATTCTTCTTATTATAATAATTGCCGTAATTGTTATCATACTTTTCACGCTTTTCTCTCCTCAAGGGTCACAAGAACAACAACCATCTCTTCAGCCAACCTGCACCCCAGAGAATACCTGCGAGCAGCAGCTTCGCGATAATGGTGTGTCGGTACGAGGAGATCTGTCCCTCAATGGAGACCCGTATGGTAAGGCAAAACTTGTTTATGACACGCTTGCTCTTATTACCCAAAGCCCGTCAAAATTTGGAACACTTCTGGGAATTCCAGCTAAACCCATCACGCTTTATTTTTCTGGGTCTGCGTGTACGGGGCATGCCAGCGCAAATGGACTGGTCATTTTGTCTGGATTTGGTGCATGTGGAACAAGTGTTGCACGATTTATGCTTATCCATGAATTGTCTCACGAAATAGCATTCCGTAATCCGGGTCTATACAATAGTTTTCTTAATCAATTCCCCCGTTCTTCACTAACGCTTCCAACATATAATTGTCAATTCGATTATGGCGTGGGTCCGTATCCGGCAGAATGTTTTGCAGATACACTAGGAGAATATCCCGTGTACAAGACATATCGCAATATTGTCGGAGGAAGACCTTCATATTTTGAGCATGTGTTTTCCTCTTTTATAACATCCTTCAACCCCTTTTATACTTTTGCAAAAAACAATGTGTATGGAGGGTTGGAATTTTAATATGAAAAAAGTTTTCGTACTTACGCTTATTTTCCTTGTCATACTCACAATCACTATGAGTGTGGTTTTTCGGGGAAATCAACCTGTATCTTTACCAAACGCTCTACCAACCCCTACCCCTGTGGGTCCACCCCACGTTGATTTTAGCAAAATAAATTATTCAAAAGTTTTCCCAGACCAACAGGCAGCACAAGAGGTTTTAAGTACGCTTCAGGTAGCAAGTGAGTCGTCACAAATAGATGATTACACCGTAGTCCCTTTCCAAACAGATATTGACCAAAGGCAAAATCTCGTGTACGAGAAAAATAATACCGCACAATATGTTGTACAGGAAAAAACTTCCGACAATACAGACCTAATGGTGTTTCTCGCGTCTCATCCAGGGAGTCAAAGCTTTCAAATGTTTGACAGTATCCATGCAGGGTCTGGATTTTCCTGGTACATTTTCCCTCAAGATGGGGTAGGATTTTTGGCAAATAAAGATTTTGGCTATGCTCTTAAGGTACTTTACTTCCCAAAGACAACAAAGGAGAATTTTATACAAACGGCTGCCAAAACATTCCAATTACTTCAAGACGACCCAAATAGTGAAAACGTACAAGAATCTTTTCCAGAAAATCCCTAGGTTCTAATAGGCATGATAAGGTGAAGAAACGATGCGTTTCCTTGGATTCGAAACACTCCTGGATTAAGAGGCCCTGTCATAGAAAAAGACAGTTCTGTCTCGGAGATATTAGAAAGCGCCTCAAGCAGATATCTCGCATTAAAAGCAATTTGGTTTTCCTCTCCTGTTAGGACGCATTCAACGTCTACTGTGTTTTCTCCAAGTGATGGGGACTTAGCGCTTACCACAACCCCACCTTTTTGGAGGGAAAGGGTAATAATATTTGCTGCTTCTCTAGCAAATATAGAACAGGTCTTCACAGCCTTGAGAAATTCTTCTCTGTCTATTTTAACAACAGTCGAGCTATCTGTTGGAATAACCTTTTCGTATTCTGGAAACTGTGCTTCTATTGTTCTACCAACAAGGAGGGTTTCATTTTGCTCGAAAATAATTTGGTTATTTTTTTGAAAAAGATATAAGCTTGTTTCCCCCGATTCAAAGACCGATGCAGCTTCTCTTAAGAGTCGTGCGGGAATAAGAAGCTTATCAAATGCTCCCTCTCCACTTCCCTCTATCTCATCCAGAGAAAGCCTGTACCCATCTGTTGCAACAACAACAAATTTCTTTTCTTTCTTTTCAAAAAGAATACCTGAAAGCGCTGGTCGTGTCGTCTCACTACTTGCTGCAAAAAGAATTTTTCCAAATGTTGTCTTTATATCTCCTTTAATAAATTGTGCAACCTTTTCGCCCTTTTCTTCGTATAACATAGGAAATTCATCTTTTGGTGTTGTCTGAAGAATGGTCCGTGTCCTTTTACTTGTTATTTCCAAAGACCCATTAATCAACTCCAGGGTAATTTTATCTTGTGGAAGAGAATTAGCAATTTCTAGAAAAAGTCTTGCGGGGACTGTTGTTGCTCCTTCTTTTTCTACCTGTGCTGGTATTGTTGTTTCTATTCCTATTTCTAAATCTGTACTGCTTATTACTAGTGACTCTCCCCGTGCTTCAAGTAATACATGTGACAATATAGGTAATTGATTCTTTGTGGAGATTGCTTTATTTGCGAAGGATAATTTTTTTTGAAGGTTCTCTGCCAAAAGAATTACTTTCATATATTTATTTTTGTTGTTGTAGTAGTGTATCGGGAAATGTGGAAAAAAGCAAGGAAGTAGATTCAATTTTTGTGTGGATAACCTGTTGATAACTTGTGGGATAAGTTGTTAACAAGTATCCTAAGAGTCGAATATGCACAAGTTATCCCCGCAATCGCTTTGTTATCCCCTGGATATCCTCAGATAACAGCTCCCTCTTATCCACAAGTTTTTCAATCTTATCCACACCATACATAACTGTTGTATGGTCCCGGCCCCCTAATATATTTCCTATTTCAACAAGGGTGAGTCCTAATTCTTGCTTAAGTAGATACATGGTTACTTGTCGTGCCTTCACCAGCCCAGCATCCCTTTTCGGACCTTTTAATTGCGTTTGTTTTACATTGTAAAAAGCACAAGCTGCATCAATAATGTCTTCTGCATGAAGAGTGTGGGATTGAGTGTCTCCACCAGGCGTGGAGAATGCTTTCCTTGCCATGTCTTCGGTTACTTCTATTGCGCCAGGATACAGAGTAACAACGCGAAGGAGTGCTCCTTCTAAAGACCGCACATCCTGCTCTTTCTCAGCAATCAACTTCGCTGTCTCCATAGAGATGTTATAGCCGGCCTTTTCCGCTTTCTTAAGAAGAATTGCAGTACGAAGCTCAAAGTCTGGTGCCTCAACATCTACAGTAAGTCCTCCTGCAAAGCGTGAGGAAAGGCGTGCTTCAAGTTTTTTTATTTCGCTTGGTGGTCTATCGGAAGACAAAACAATCTGTGCCCCGCCATCTATAAGGCTGTTAAAAGTGTGAAAAAGCTCTTCCTGAACCTTGTCCTTGCCTGCGATAAACTGTACATCGTCAATAATAAGAAGGTTGGCGCTTCTAAATCGCCTTTTCATTTTTGCAGTATCATTATTTCGTATTGCCTCAACCACTTCGTTAGTAAATTCTTCACTGGTAATATAAATAATTTTGTTATCTGGATTTTGTGAATAGACAGCATTAGCAACAGCTTGCATAAGGTGGGTCTTCCCTACTCCAACAGGACCATAAATAAAAAGTGGGTTGTAGGACTTGCCAGGATTTTGTGCAACATTTCGTGCAGACTCAAATGCAAGTCTATTGGAGTCCGATACTGCGAGTGCTTCAAAAGTAAAATCTGCGCGCACGCGTGGTAAGTGACCAACAACATGGGCTGGTGTTGGCGCAGGACTAGTTGAAAAAAGCGGAGTTTCTTCTTGATCTTTTTTTGGAGGAGCTGCAATGGTCTTTGCAACAAAAAGAATATCTACGCCTTTTTTTCCATTTTTTTCAAATGAAGAAGCAATAATGGGCAAGAATCTTTTTTGAAGTAAATCAATAACCATTGTCGAAGGAGCTGCTATGGTGGCAATATTTTCTTCTAGGGAGAGTAGGGCTGTCTGGCGAAAAAGCGTTAGGAAATTAGCTCGAGATACCTCTTTCTCAATGTCGAGTAAAACGTGCTGCCAAAGGGTATCAATGGATCCTGTCATGGTATGTGCAACTGTAGCAATGTGGATAACTTTTTGTCAAGAGCTCAATCTTTCCCAAAATGAAGGCGGTGTGGCATTTATCTGTCCACTTTGGTATAATGTATCCACAATGAAAAAAGGAATTCAACTCGCCAACAAGAAAAAAGCAAGCAAAAAGCATGGATTTATGTCCAGAATGAGTACTCATAATGGCAGAAAAGTCTTAAAACGACGACGCGCAGAAGGAAGACACTCACTCACCGTGTAATGTTAGCAAGAAAATTTCGTCTCCCCGCCGCAACGCAATTCAAAAATTCCCACATGGTCCGCGAAGATATGTTTACGGTGAAATTTCAACATAACAATCTCTCTCAGGCAAGGTTTGGATTTGTTGTAGCAAAAACAATAGACAAGCGCGCTGTTGTACGAAACGCACTTAAAAGAATGGTGAGAGGACATATAGAAAATACTTACCTTGGCTTGGAGAAAGGTGTAGACGTGCTCTTTATCCTTAGGCCAGCAATAAAGAATATGCCCAAAGAGCAGGTAATAAGGGAAATAGACGAGGTAATGTTGCGAATAAAGTCTTTATGAAAAAAATAGCTCTTGGTATTGTATTTGTTTACAAAAATATACTTTCTCCGATTATCCATAGCATAGCGGGTCCGGGAAATGGGTGTCGCTACTCGCCAACCTGCTCTGAGTATGCTAGAATACATATTACGCGTGATGGAGTAGTGAAGGGATCGATAAAATCCTTTCTTAGAATTCTTTACTGCCACCCATTTGCCAAGAAGCTTCCGGTTGCGCTACAAAAATAAATGAATATCTTCACAATCGTACTTATTAATCCAATTGTTAATTTGTTAGTACTCATTTATCAGGGACTTATTTTTGTCCACATTCCCTACGCGCTTGGATTTTCTATCATTCTTCTTACAGTTGTTTTTCGCTTTGCTTTGTACCCTCTTATTGGATCCCAATTAAAAACATCCCAAAAAATGCAAAAACTTACGCCTCACCTTAATAAATTAAAGGAATTACACAAAAATGATTCGGCTAAGCTTCAAGCAGAGACCATGAAGTTATATCAAGAGCACGGGGTTAATCCTGTTGCAGGATGTCTTCCCCTTCTGGTACAACTTCCCCTTATCTGGTCTTTATATGCTGTTTTACAGCAGGTTGTTAAGACAGACGCCAAAACAGTCTTGTCATATGTTAACCATGCGCTTTACTTTCCAGGTCTTAAGCTTGCCCACATGTGGGACACAAGCTTTTTTGGATTACCCCTTGGCCAAACACCAGGACACATTTTTCAGGTAGGAGGTATCCTTATTGTGCTTCTCCCACTTTTTACAGGGGTTTTCCAGCTTATCCAATCAAAAATGATGTTTACTCCAAAGGAAAAATTCCAAGAAGTAGAAAAAGCTGCAAAAGCAACGCACAATAAAGCGCTTGTGAAAGAGGTTAAAAAAGAAGACGATTTTGCGACTGCATTTCAGTCCCAATCTCTGTACATTTTCCCTGCAATGATTGCTCTTTTTTCCTGGACACTTCCCTTGGGACTGTCTTTGTACTGGAATACCTTCACGATTTTTGGTATACTGCAGCAATATCAAATCAGTGGCGTTGGTGGTCTTACAGAATGGGTAGAGCTGGCCAAGAAAAGATTTGGTAAATAATACATTCGGCAAGCTCAGTATAAATATATGGAAAAACAAGCAATAACAGTACAAAAAACAGCAGAAAAATTGCTATCTCTTTTGGGCATTGCTGCGCAAGTTAACGTTGAGATGCAGGATGAGATCGCGCAAGTTGTCGTAGAAACAGAAGAAGGCGGTATGCTTATTGGATACCATGGAGAAACCTTAGAATCTTTCCAGACAATTCTTTCTCTTGTTGCATCTCGAGAATTTGGAGAGTTTGTCCGGGTAAATGTAGAAGTTGGAGATTATAAAAGAAATCGTGTAGAATACCTCAAGCACCTAGCATTACAGGCAAAAGACCAGGCACTTGCCCAGCAAACAGGAATATCGTTGAGTCTTAAGCCATGGGAAAGACGAGAAGTGCATCTTCTCTTAGAAAATGACCAAGAAGTTACAACAGAATCAATGGGCGAAGGCAGAGAGCGCGTCTTGGTTGTTAAGCCCCGCTAAAAAAATAGAGCCATTTATTTTCTATCTCCTTATTCTTTTTCTCCCAACACAATTCGGAAAACATTTTTGGTTTGATTTTTCTTATGTTGTGGGAGGAAGAATTGATTACCTCTCCCCCACACTATACCTGACAGATGTTTTTATTGTCATACTTTTTGTTTTAAGCTTTCTTCAGAAGAAAATCCGTGTTCATCCCCTCTTCTCGTTAGCTACTCTATTTATATCTGTGTCAATTTTTTCATCGGGTAGTCCGATGGCAGGCTGGTACTACCTAGTAAAGTTTTTAGAGTTGTCTTTTCTTGTTTGGTACGTTGCCAATAAAAATATAAACAAGACAATAATGGGGCTATTGGTGATGGTTGGCATTGTATTTGAAAGTGTACTTTCCGTCTTGCAAATTTTTCATCAAGGATCTCTTGGAGGAATAGTTTATTTACTTGGTGAGCGGGCATTTAGTAGCTCTACTCCAGGGATTGCCAATGCTTCTGTTTCGGGAGAGTTGATTCTTCGCCCATACGGTACATTTTCTCATCCAAATATGTTGGCAGGATATTTTATTGTTGCCATGCTTTTGGTGATGTATTTCTTGAAAAGAAAAGGAAAGGCAATGCTTGCGCTAAGCGTGTTGTCTCTTATTTTTGGGACAGTTGGTCTTGCTCTGACCCTAGGTAGAGCAGCAATTGTTGCGTGGCTTCTTATTGGTTGCATAACAATTGCAATTACATATAAAGAAAGGATTGCAAAAAATGTACTTTTGTTGTCTCTTTCTGTTGGGACAGTACTACTGTTGGTGGCAGTATTTTTTCCTCCCGTTGTTGCACGCCTTTTTTCTTTTTCTCTCGGAGAATCATTGTCAGAAAGGGCAAGTCTTGCGAAAAGCGCTTTATCTATGATTTTGTCCCACCCACTTTTTGGCGTAGGGCCAAATAATTTTATCTCCTCCCTTCCTACATTCTCCAAAAATAGTTTTGTCTTGCAGCCAGTGCACAATATTTACTTACTTATTACAGCAGAATTAGGAATTTCAGGTCTTATTCTTTTTTGTGGATTTTTATGGAGCATTATAAAGAGATTTTATATGGCTTGGAGGAAAAGTCTGATTGGAGAACGAAACAGACTGCTTCCCTTGGGCCTTGCTCTTTTTGCAATTCTTTTCCTAGGATTTTTTGACCATTACTTTCTAACTCTTCAGCAGGGGCAATTATTATTCGCTTTAGTTATGGGAACAATTATGAGAGAAGCAAAAGGAAAATTTACTAAGTAGATTTTTATGTCTCAGAATCTTTCTCGACCCTCTTGTTGGGCAAGAATTTCAGCTACAAGCTTGTCATGTCTCTCTCTTCTTACGTCTGCAATTTGTGCAGCAGCAGTGTTAATTGCACTGCCAACGATGCGAGAGGGTTATCCTAATTCGTGTGCTCGTTGGACAGTTTCCGCTACCATATCTCCCATTACTTCATTTGGATCTTCGCCATTACGGACGCGTCCCGCAGCGCGTCTCCCGGTATGGACAACAAAAGCACCACGTCTCCCTTGCTCAGATAACGATAGCGCGCCAGCTTTTGGTTTTGTCATGGGGTATAAATATATTCAATGTCAAGAAGTATTGCTACAATACAACAGTGAACATCTTCAAGACCATTATCAGCAATACGTCTGCTCAGGTTGTCTCTCGAATTGTTTCTTCAGGGACAGGATTTCTTATAACAATTCTTATTGCTCGAAGTTTTGGTATTGGTGGGTATTCAGATTTGGCAAAAATCACAGCCTTTGTTGGACTTTTTTATTTGGGAATAGATTTGGGAGCAAATGCAATTTTTTTGCAATTTGAAAAACACCAACAGAAATTTCAAGAGCTTTTATGGACACGATTCTTTCTTGCAACAGCATTGTTTCTTTTTGTTTGTCTTCTTGTGTTCTTCCTGCCATACAATGCAGCAACAACCAGTGGATACTCCCCTTTTGTTAAAGTTGGAATACTTCTTTTTTCTCTTTCTTTTTTCTCTCGAAGCGTGACCTATTCAACATCTGCTCTTTTCCAACAACAATTTTCTTACAAGTTGGCAACTATTGCTTCTTTTGCAAATTCAATAACAACACTTATTTTTCTTTCGTCATTTCTCTATTTCCACTTTTCATTAGAATGGGTCATTGCTGCATATATTGTTGGCAGTTTTGCAGAAGCAGGCATTTCTCTTTTTCTTGCAAAACAAAAAATTATCCCAACAATTCCATCGAAAGAATTTATAAGAAATATTTTTTTTGCAACACTTCCTCTTACAATTCTTTTATTTCTTAATTTAATTTATTTTCGGGTCGACATGGTTTTGTTAACATTTCTTCAAAAATCTTCAGATGTTGGGGTTTATGACTTTGCATATAAGTTCTTTGATTTTCTTATTGCACTGCCCCTATTTTTGTCAAATAGTTTGTACCCTATGCTTCTTGCACGGGAAAAAAATTCTCGAATCTCAATTAAAAATATAAGTCTATACACAAGCATTTTCTTTTCCTTGGGACTTTTTCTTATCCCTTTTGTTTGGGTGTTATCTCCCCTTCTAGGATTTGTAAAAGAAGATTTTACTGCATCTATTTTTCCTCTTCGCCTTTTATCTTTATCGTTGCCAATATTTTTTGCAACAAATATTTTACAATGGATATTTATTACAAAGAAAAAGCAAACATTTTTAGTATGTGTGTATGCAATCTCGCTTGTTATTAACGTCCTGCTTAATTTTATATTTATCCCCCAGTATTCGTATGTTGCATCCGCTATAATTACTGGACTGTCAGAATTAGTAATTCTTTTTGCGATGATTACCTACATACTAGTTAAAAAAATATGAAAATTATTACTTACACCGATGGTGGCTCTCGAGGCAACCCAGGCCCTGCCGCATCAGGAATCCACATCACCGATGAGCATGGGAAAAAGCTAACAAGCTTTGGGACATTCTTAGGAATACAGACAAATAATTTTGCAGAGTATACAGCGATTATAGAAGCATTATCCTGGGTTTTGCAAAATCAAGAGTCCATAGGGCCTATCAGTGAAATTGAGTGTCGAATGGATTCACAGCTTGCTTGTAGGCAGCTAACAGGGGTTTATAAAGTGAAGCATCCGCAAATAAAACCTCTTTTTGCTCAGGTCCAACTCTTGCAGCAAAATCTTGCTGTCCCCTTTTATTTTGTTCACATCCCTCGAGAGAGAAATACATTAGCTGACGCACAAGTAAATGCTGCACTGGACAAGGCAATATCCTCTTCCATACAATAATAGTATGATGCAATCTGCCCCCATCAACACCTCTGGCAAGGACCTTATTCTTATTGTAGACAGAGACAATCTTGTTGGTGGTAGTCTTGCAGAGAGGCTTTCTTCTCGCAATACGATTGTCTTTGTGTCACATGAAAAAGTTTCCCTAGAGGAGGCGGTTATTGTTGTTGCTTTTGGAAAAACAATGCCACAAATCCCCGATGGGGTGTACAAAAAAATAATGTATGTTTGGACAAAAGAAAGCGCTGATTTACTCCAGCCCTTGGTGCAAAAAGCAGAAAGCCAAGATGCGCGACTGTTGTGTGTTGTAAAAAGAGAGCATACAAAAGAAGTAGAGAGGTCGCTTGAGGCGCTCTCGAGTAATTGTACAATTCTCATTCTGGGAGATTATTTTGGAAGGGGGATAGATTCTCCTTTACAAAATTTTCTCTACACTACAAAGGCAACAAAAAAAATTACCCTTTCTCATATGGGACTTCATTTGTGGTATCCAGTTTTACAGAGTGACTTACTAGAAAAAATAGACGATATATTATTTTCTGATGAGAAGAAAGATAATCTCCTTTTTCTTGGGCCAAAGCACCCTTTAACAGCACTTCGCTTGGCACATAGTCTACAAAAAATAGACCCTACAATCACTATAGATTTTTCGAAAGAAAAGGAGGAGGGCAGTCATGTGGTGATAGATAGGGAAGAGAAATCGTATGCATTATTTGACGAGTATGACAGTATTAAAAAATTACAAGATACGTATGAAAAGATTGTTGTTTCAAGACAAAAGGATGTACGCGTATCTGAAGAAAGCGTTTTTACCCGCATGCCAGAAAGCAAAAGAAATTTTCCTTGGACCTTATACATTGGATACGTTGTTTGCATTTTTCTTTTTCTTCCTTTCCTCATTGGACTAGCAACAGGAGCAATAGGTGGATTTCTTCTCTCCTCAAGTGCAACAGACATGCAAAAGGGAGACATGACCCATGTAGCGCAAAAGATTACAGCAGCAAGAGAAAATTTTGCTTTAGCAAAAGAAGCACTTTCTATTTCGAGAATGGAGTTGAGTCTTGTTGGAAAAGAAAATCTTGTTACCTACCTTCAGAAAAAAGTAATTCTTGGATATCAATTTTCTCAAATTGCAGAAGATGGAATAGGATTTTATCAGCATATGTCTGCAGTCTTAAATGGGAAAACAGACTCACCAAAAGATGAAACAAGTAAGGCAGTGGGAATAGCCAAGCATATGCTTTTTCTTATGCAAGAGGTGTCTCTTCAGGATATCCCAAAACAGTATCAGTCAAGCTTTCTTGCACTACAGAAATTGCTTGGTGTTAGCAGTAATGTTATTGACGAAGTGCCACTCGTGTTGGGGGTAGGGCAGGACAAAACATATCTTGTGTTATTTCAAAACAATATGGAACTTCGCCCGGGTGGTGGATTTATAGGGTCGTATGGACTTATTAGTCTGCATAATGGACAGATAAAAGATTTTTCTATTCACGATGTCTACGATGCAGATGGGCAATTGCAGGGGCATGTTGAGCCACCTTTTGCTATACGCCGGTATATTCCTATTGTTCACCTTTTTCTCAGAGATAGTAATTTTGATGTTGATTTTACAAAGAATGCTCAGACAGCAGCATTCCTTCTTTCTCAAGAAACAGGAGTAACCGCAGATGGGGTAATTGGTATAGACTTAGAAACACTTCGAAGCGCTCTTTCTGCAATGGGCAGTGTATACGTCCCCTCATACAACGAAACAGTGACAGACAAAAACTTCTTTACTCTTATTGAGAAACATGTAGAAAAAAATACATTTCCAGGATCTGTTCAGAAAAAAGAATTTCTTTCTACATTTTTTGCAGCATTTATGGACAAGCTTAAGAAAAATACCAGTATTAGTGGACAGGTAGCACTGGAGCACGTGGGAGAGCTTATTGAGGGTAAGCATATTCTTGCTGCATTTTCAGATCCATCTATTCAGTTACCATTTTCTCTTGCAGATCTTTCTGGGTCTTTACCCGAAACACCTGCGTCTGCATCTGCTCAGACAAATGATTTCTTAGGAATTAGCGAGGCAAATTTGGGAGTAAATAAGGTAAATGCATTTGTTACAAGAAAAGTTGATCACCACATTTCTATAGATAACAAAGGAAGTGTACAAGAAAGTGTTGTTCTTTCTTTGAGTAATTCGTCGGATGGAACTTGGCCAGGAGGAGAGTACAGAAATTATATTCGTTTTATTGTCCCAAATGGGGCAAGTATAAAAAGTATTGCGTTGAATAATGTTGAGCAAAAGATCGTTGACGCTGTCACTAGCCCTCGAATATATGAAGGAAAAGGATTTATACCACCCAAGGGATTAGAAGTTGCGAAAGACATAGAAAGTAATAAAACACTTTTTGGATTTTTAGTCACGGTTCCTCAGCAGAGCACGCTCACAATTACTCTAACGTATGCATTAAGTGGTACATTAGATTTCACAAAATTAGAGCAGCTGTATAATGTGTTTATTTGGAAGCAACCAGGAATTACAGAATATCCATATCGCCTTACCATAAGTCTTCCAGACACTCTTGGGTTTTTAAAATCCAACACGTCTTTTTCAAGAAATGGTCAAGACATACAACATGAGGAGTCAGTGAATAAAGATACAGATATTAGTGTGCAGTTAACTGTTCAATAATCTTTCCGATTTCAACAAAACCCCAAAGGGCAATGCCAACAAACGCAAGACTTCCCAAGAGTGCAATAAAAGGTTGTTTAACAACTCGTATGGTTATTCTAGGAGAAGCAAAAAGTGCAACATTTAAAATCATGTGTCCAAGGAATACGCCAACTGCAAACCCAAAAACATTCACCACATTAAAAAGTGGAATATATCCGGCAAAGTCATCAAGTCCTAAAATAAGCGGAACAGTAAATGAGAAGAGCAGCAATGAAATAAATGTTTTATATCCAACAGACTGGGTATTGGTATTTGGTAAAATAAATCGAAGAACAGGTGAGAAGAGTAAAGTTGTTTTTTTAAGACTCTTTTGAAGATAGATAAGAAAAGGATTCTTATATACTTCAACAAATTCTTCAAGAGAGTTTTTCGCCATTTCCAAAAGAACCAAAGATGCTAAGAAAATCATAGCAATCATAAGAAGTGGGACTTCTTTAAAAAATGTCCAAATAAGTAAAACAAAAAATGTCCCTGTAGCATTTCCAAAAGCACTTCCTATTTCTATTGCAATTCTATTTTTTATTCCTAAATTTTTACTCATCAAATTGCCAATAAATATGGCAAAATCTACAGACGTTTTTAGATAAATAGTTAATCCAACAACAACATCCGCTACATGTATTCTTGGAATTATCTTGTCTGCAATTGGAAATAAGTTAAGAAGATAAATAAAACCAAACAATACAGTGCTCAATGCAAAAAAGGTGAGGACAGTAAGAATAATTGGTAAAAGTTGTTGTAAAAATTTCATTTTGCGTCTTGCAGCAAACATGCTCCGTTGCCACAGATAATTCTGTCTGACTTTTTCTTTCTCATATTCCGTCCATGCTCTATTAGTAGATAAGTCAGTGGAAACCAATCTTTTTGTGGAAAGAGTTGTATTAAGTCTTGTTCTATTTTTTCTGGCGTTTTTTCTTTTGTTAATCCTAATAATTGTGATTGCTTAGTAACATGTGTATCAACTGCGATTCCTTCAAAAATTCCATATGCATTACCCAAAAAAACATTTGCTGTTTTTCTCCCAACTCCTGGAATTGTTGTTAGTTCTTTTATAGAACGGGGAAGTATTCCATGGAATTTTTCCAAAACAGTCTTTGCAGCGCCTTGGACACTTTTTGCTTTGTTGTGATAAAACCCAGTTGATTTAATGTCTTGTTCGAGTTGTGTAAGGTCTCCATATGCGAAGTTAACTAGCTCAATCAATTGTTCCTTTGGTAAGTCGATTCGTGTATAGTTGGCGTAACGCGATTGTAACTGAGGAAATTCTTGTTTGTATTTTGGAAAAACTTTTGCTGTTACTTCATTTACTTTTTTATCTGTACATTGTGCAGAAAGAATTATTGCAACTAATAATTCAAAATTGTTTCCCCATTCTAAAATCATCTTTGCATTGGGGTAGTGCCTTTTAAGAAGTTGTAAAATTTCCTGCGCTTTTTCTTTGGTCATAAAATGAGTATACCAAAGATATGGGAAAATTAGGGGGAATTATTTCTTAGTGCTTTTTAGTGCTTCGAGTCCGGGCAGTGTGCCGTTTTCTATAAATTCAAGCATTGCTCCACCGCCAGTTGAGACATGAGTTATTTTGTCTAAGTACTCTTCCTTAGAAATTGCAGCAAGTGTGTCTCCTCCTCCAACCAAAGAAAATGCCTTGTCATTGTCTGCAATAGAGTAATAAATAAAATCTGTTCCCCTAACAAAACGTGGATCTTCTATTTTTCCCAATGGTCCATTCCAGACAATTGTTTTGGCCTTGCCAATAGTACTGCCAAACAGTGCCCAAGTTTCAGGCCCCATGTCAAATATTTGGAAATCGTGTGGAATGTCATGCACTTTAACCATTTCTTCTTCACTTTTTCCTTCCCGCAGTCCAATAAAATCAACAGGTAGGATAATTTCTGTTTTCTCCTCTTTTGCCAAATGGATAAGTTTTTTGACTTGGGCAACTTGCGACTTATCAACTAAGCTTTTACCAATTTGTATACCCTGTGCATATAAAAATGTGTTAGCAATCCCTCCGCCAATTATGAGATGATCTGCAATTTTTGTAAGCTTTGCCATAAAAGCAAGTTT
>DASQJJ010000039.1:0-2727 GCA_035631115.1 Candidatus Eiseniibacteriota bacterium | reverse complement strand
CTATTTCTTTTATTATAATGAGTCGTCTGGCTTGACGAAGCTTTCTATTATAGACTGGTTGCAACTTTTTAATAAGCTCCGCTTCTTTTAAAAGAGCTCCCAATTCTCCAGACGTAGGAAGCACTTCAATTCGCTTTACTTGGCTACTCAGGCTCATTTCGCGACTATTGCTATGATCACTACCAAAATGGGATTTTATTCTATCTTTTACCGTTACGCTTTTCCCAATATATAAAGGCGTGTCATTGTCGCCATAAAAAAGATAGACTCCTGGTCCATTTGAAACAGTGTCGATTTCTTTTGATCGAAGATGCATGGGAAGACTTGGGTGCTTAAGAAGAAATTGTACTGCGTCATGCAACTTTTTTTCGTTACTATCACGTTGTAATTTTGTATAGAATTCCCAAATCGCCATTGCATCATCAAATGCTCTGTGTCTATTTGCAACCGAAATATTAAATCTTTCAATAATACTATCCAAATTGTGTCGTCTATATTTTGGAAAAAGAATTCGAGACAATTTTGCTGTACATAAGGACTTGGAAGTATATTTCTGTCCAATTCGAAGAAATTCATATTTTAAAAATCCATAATCAAATCGTGCATTATGAGCAACCAAAATTGCATTCTCAAGATATTCATGCAATTCTTTTGCAATATCTTCAAATTCAGGAGCGTTTTCTAAATTTTGCCCAACAATACCAGTAATATCGGTAATAAATGGGCTCACATACGTGTGGGGATTAAGAAGAGTCTGAAATCGCCCTACCTCTTTATTATTCTCAACTCGAATAAGGCCAATTTCTATAATCCTATCTCTCCTGGGATTGAGACCTGTTGTTTCGGTATCTAAAAAGACAAAATTAGTGGGCAGCATTGGAGTTGTATACTAGCATATGACACTACATTTTGCACATCCTGTATAATACACCTATGCAAAAGGCTATTATCTTTACGAAAAAGGGTTACGAGGACAAGCAAAAAGAATATGATGCCCTTCTTGCATCCCGCCCAGATGCAGTTGCCGACTTGGCAAAGGCACGGGCAATGGGGGACTTATCGGAAAACGGATATTACAAATCGGCACGAATGAAATTGTCTCAAGTAGACAGAGACCTTCGTCAATTAAAATATATTCTTCGCTTTGGAAAAGTACAGGAAAGTAGTAATAATGGCATTGTTGATGTAGGATCGGTAGTGACAATAACAACGGGTACAATTACTAAAACATATGAAATTGTTGGCACCTACGAAGCAAATCCTAGCAAAGGGAAATTATCTTCCTCTTCTCCTCTTGGAAGAGTATTACTGGGGAAGAAAGTAGGGGATACTGCAATACTGGCAATTGGAGAAAATAAAACAATCTACGACATTACTGCAATTTTGTAACTCATCTTGCACGATAATAGTATCATCTCTTATACTTAATTCATGAACGAACTTGTCTCTGCAACTTTAGGCATTGTTATCGGAGTAATTCTTAACGACCCATTAATACGACTTCGAGACAGTATTATCCACTGGATAAAGCGATTTTTTCTTAAAAGAAAGCGAAAAAAGCCCTACACAGGGCTTTTCCATTTTGGTAATAAGGAAAGTACGTGGCTTATTGTGGATGGAGATGGAGAAGAAACCTACGAGCAAAAAAACATTTTTACCTACTTTGATAAAGATAGGGTGCAACTTCCTCCAGACTTACTAGAAAAGCAAAAAGAAGTCGAGAAAGAGCAAAAAGAAAACCGGAAAAAAGGATTGCCATACCATTTTAATGGCGAGAGTTATAAATTTGACAAATTTTCCCTCAATAGATTTTCTAGCGAAGAAGCACTAGAGCTACATTTATGGTTTCGCCCTACAGACTACTACACATTTCTTGCAACAGATATGAGTCTTAATGAAGAAAAAGTAAGGGAAAAATATTTTCCAAATGAAAATTGGACTCAACCAGAAAAGTACTTTGCTAATTCTTTTGGTGTAAATCTTGTTGTTATTACCAAAGACGAGCATATTGTGCTGACAAAAAGAAGTGGCTTGGTTGGCACCAATAAAGGGATGTATCATATTTCAGTTAATGAGGGCTTGAGTAGGACTTTTGACAGGGGAGTAAGTACGCAAGCACCAGATATATATCGTGCAGGAATCCGGGGAATTGTAGAAGAGTTGGGCGCAGTAGATGTTGAGGCAAAAGATATATCCTATTTAAGTCTTGGGGTTGATACTCGATTTTCTCAGTGGGGGATACTTGGAAAAGCACGCATTAGCAAAACATCGGAAGAATTAAAAGAATGGCGCTCGAGTGGAGTAAAAGACAAATGGGAGAATGAAGAATTCTTCACTATACCACTAGATCTCACAGACATTGTAAAATTTGTTGCAGACCACGACCCATGGACTCCAGCGGGACTTACATGCCTTTATCATACATTGGTAAGTGAATTTGGACGAGAAAAAGTAGAAAAAACAATTCAAAAATACCTCAAATAATAGATCTGCATCGCAAGGTAAATTTTGCTATAATTTCAGGTATTCGCGGGTCGGTAGCTCAACGGTAGAGCAAAGGACTCTTAATCCTTAGGTTCAGGGTTCGAATCCCTGCCGGCTCACAGTTCGTATTTTGAGCATACCTATATGCTTCATTTAGCTTGAAAAGAGGGGCCAATTGTGGTGTTCCACTTTTTAATTCTTCATAGGTTGGCTTAATATCAAAAATAAGGCCAAAAAAGGCAG
>DASQJJ010000038.1:0-5339 GCA_035631115.1 Candidatus Eiseniibacteriota bacterium | reverse complement strand
AGTCTCTAGGGTCTTAAGAGATGTACCTGCAAGTCCCAATTCCTGAAGCGTTGGAATACCACCAGATTTGCGAAGAAGACGCATAACAATTTTTTCTCCATGTACTGTTGGGAGTACAGAAATACGAAGATCTACTTCCTTATCTCCAACCTTAAAATTAAATCGTCCATCTTGTGGCGTGCGATGCTCATCTATTTTCATTTCCGACAAAACTTTTATACGCGATACAACTGCATCTTGTACTGCTTTTGGTAGAGATAGCCTATCGTACAAAATACCGTCAATTCTATAACGGACTCTCACACGGTCATCCATTGGCTCGATATGAACGTCTGATGCACGGGAATTTACTGCATATTCCAAAATAGTTGCCACAATTTTAGCGATTGGTGCTTCTTTAATAAGTTGCCCAATTTGGTCGGCATTAATTGTTTTGGCTTGATTTGTTTCTTTTAATTCTTCTGTTTCTTTTACAGCTTTTCCAACTTCTCCAACCAATTCCTGACGATACTGCGCATTAATGGCATTTTTGACGTCCTGTGGAGAAGAGGCAAAGGTTTTGATAGTAAGTCCTGTTTTTTGTCTTACAAAACTTAACGCATCCAAATCTGCAGGATTACTCATGGAAATAGACAACACTTTTGTCTTGTCGTCATACAAGAAGGGAATCAACTGGAATCTCTCGACAACTGCGCGGGGAATAAAACTTAATGCTTCTGGAGAAAAAGATGCGGTAGAAAGATTTATGTACGGGACACCAAGTAAATTTGCTCGAGCTTCGGCAATTTTCGATTCATCGACAATTTGCATTTCCATAAGAAGGTCATCTGCAGACCTATTGGTTGTTGCACTCTTTAGCTTTATATCATCGTACTGAGCTTTTGTAAGAAGGTTTTGCTTGTACAAAACATCAACTACCCCTTCACCTACCATGCCAGTTGGAGAAAAGAGTGGCTGTACAGGTGGGGTAATTGCTACAGAGTCAACAGGAGTAACAACAGGAGGAATACTCCCAGGAGCAGTGGGCTCTACAACTGGTACAACTGTTCCAACAGGTTGTGCCTGCGGAACGACTTGCTGATCGGGCATTACTTTTATAATAGGCTGTAACGCGCTATACTGTCAAGGAAGCAAGACCAAAAGTATGCATAGTTTTATTATTATTTCCGCAGATGAAAACAAGCGAAAAGAGTACATAGATATATTTTGCACACAAAAAGAAATAGGGAAGTTTGATAAAAAGATTTTTACATCGGAGGATGCATCTTTTGGTATTGCACTAGTGCGAGATGTACAAAATGCAGCTTTCCTTAAGCCGTCACAAAGCAAAGAAAAAGCACTTATTCTTGAGAATGCACAAACAATAACACCTGAGGCACAAAATGCACTGCTCAAGCTCTTGGAAGAGCCCCCAAATAATACCTATATTTTCTTGTCTTGCACAACAGATGCATACTTTTTACCAACCATCCTCTCACGATGCAAAACAATTGCTCTTGAGAGCAAAGTCAACACACTTTCGGAAGATAGTATAGTCCGGTATACCGGTATACTAGACTCTCTCATGTCTGGAAGTGTTTCTGAAAAATTAGTCTTGGCAGAAAAATTAGCAGCAAAGAAAGAGTCTCTTCCTCGTGAAATTACAGACTTGTTACTGCTTCTTCGAGAAAAGATGCTTGAGGATACAGCAAATCGTGCATATCCTGTCCTTATAGAAAATCTTCAAAAAGCACGTTCTCTCCTAGAAACAACCAATGTTAGTCCCAGAATCATACTGGAACATATATTCCTAGAATTGACTTAATTGACCTAATTACCCTAATTGTCTAAAGATTTGAACATTTACTCATGGGGATTTGATTAGAAATTAGAAATTAGAAATTTATTTTATGTTTACTGACCCTATTCTTAACCAGCTTGTTAAAAAATATCCTGCACCAAAATTTGAAGATAATGCAGACAAGTTGTACGAAAATCTTATTGAATCTATTGTTTCCCAACAGCTTTCGGTAAAAGCAGCAGATACTATATATAGTAGGTTTCTAACGTTGTTTAGGAAGAATGCAGGGGTGGCGCGAGTGGGGGACCCACAAAACCTTTCTGGAGTGAATGAAATGAACGAAGCAGGTTTTGGGGGTGACGAGCGACAGGACCCCCAGATAAATATTTTTCCTACACCGAAACAAATCCTTGCCATGCCAGATGAAACAATTCGTAGTGCAGGAATTTCTTTCCAAAAAATTTCTTACATAAAAAGCGTTGCCGATGCATTTCTGAGCGATTTGATTGATATAAAAAAGATACAACATATGTCTGATGAAGAAGTTATTGCTGCACTTACGCAAATTAGGGGAGTAGGGAAGTGGACTGCGGAAATGATACTTATTTTTACCTTAGGAAGACCAGATGTTTTTTCGCTTGGAGACTTAGGAATTCGTAACGCAATTACCAAATTATATGGGATAACCGACAAAGAAAAAATGCTCAAGCTTTCTGAAAGCTGGATTCCTTACAGAAGCACTGCTTGTTGGTATTTATGGAGAAGTCTGGAGAATAAATAATTAGCGAACTGATGGTGCTGGCGCTTGCATTCGAGCATGTCTTTGTGGAGGAGCAACAGATCTAGTATCCTGAACTCCATTTACATTTTCATTTCTTAGATCAGCAGATGCCCAAGCGAGTGCCAATGCTGCTCCCGCTGCAGGAAGCCCTGCTCCCGATAACGCAAGAACAACTGCTGCACCTGTAAACAATTTTGTTGCTAACCCTGCTTCTCTTGATCTTGCCATATGTTTATTTTGTATCATCTTATAGGACTGTTGTCAAGTTTTGTTTTACTAGAAAAATAAAGGTGTATAATAGATGTATGGCCGACAATAAAAATGCTCCCAAGCAAGAGGGGATGAATGTTAATTTAAATCCTGTTACAACACCTGTCCTGTATACAGACAACGTCCTCATGACAACCAACGAAGATGGGGTAGTCTTAGATGTATCTCAACGAGTTGGGTCTACCAATCAAGCGCAAGTTGTTGCACGAATTGGAATGAGCCGCGAGCAGGCAAAAAAAATTGTTGCCGAGCTGGGAAGACTTCTTGCAATGACCGAAGGAGTCACTCAATCTGGGACAAAAAAGGACAATTAATATCTTTTTATCCGCACCTTTGTTTAGAAATTCCAAGAAATAACGAAAACAATCACAAGACATTTCCAACTTTTTTGCATAAACATTCCAATGTGATTTAATAACAAAGGTGGGATTTACTATAGTCCATTGCCACATCCTGTAATCATGTGTTAGTATATATTTCATGGCTAAAGCTTCAGATTATTCCGCACAACAAATTCAAGTCTTAGAAGGACTCGAGCCAGTCCGCAAGCGCCCCGGCATGTATATCGGCTCTACAGATATTGTTGGATTGCATGAGTCTCTTCGTGAAATTATTGACAATTCTGTAGACGAAGCACTTGCAGGATTTGCAAAGCATGTATGGATTTCTCTTAATAAAGACGGGTCTGCAAGTGTCTCTGATGATGGCCGAGGAATTCCAACAGATATCATGCCACAATTTAAAAAATCTGCACTGGAAATCGTTATGACTAAATTACATGCAGGAGGAAAATTTGGTGGTGCAGCATATAAAATTTCTGGAGGACTTCATGGCGTTGGCGCAGCTGTTGTCAATGCGCTTTCAACCAATGTCTGGGTGGAAGTAAAAAGAGATGGAAAAGTTGTACGACAAACCTACGAAAAAGGTATTCCAACAAGTGCAGTTGTCGCGGTAAAAGACCCCAAACAACCAGAAATTTTTCCTCTAAAGAATTCTACATCTGGAACAACCACAACTTTTTTCCCCGATACCACAATTTTCCAAACAGGAGAATTTGATTTTGAAGTAACCAAAAAAATGATCCGCGAGCGGGCATATATTGTTCCAAAGTTATATTTCCATTTATTCGACAAAAGAGAAGGGAAAGAAAAGGAAATTAATTATTACTTTGAAGGTGGTATCACAGCCTTGGTAGAAAAGATTAATGACAATAAAGAGCCACTTCATGAAGCAATTACGATAAATAAAGCAGAAGGGGATGTCGAGGTAGAAGTCGCACTACAATACAACAATGGATATACAGAAAATGTTGAGTCGTATGTGAATGTTATTAATACAGTAAATGGCGGTACGCATTTAACAGGATTTAAAATGGCACTTACTCGCGCAGTCAATGACTATGGTAAAAAAATTGGCTCTTTTAAAAATGACGAAGACTCCATTATGGGAGACGATACACGGGAAGGACTCACGGCAGTACTTTCTATAAAAATGCCTCAGGACAGGATTCAATTTGAAGGCCAAACAAAAGGAAAATTAGGCAACTCAGAAATTCAACCACTTGTCCAGCAAATTGTTAAGACAGAATTGTCCATGTATTTTGAAGAAAATCCTCAGACAGCAAGAAAAATTTTAGAAAAAGTCTATTTGGCAGCAAAGGCAAGACTCGCAGCACGGGCTGCAAAAGAAGCAATTTTAAGAAAAGGTGCACTCGAGGGCTCAACACTTCCTGGAAAATTAGCAGATTGCCAAGAAAAAGACCCAAGTATTTCCGAGCTCTACTTAGTTGAGGGAGATTCTGCAGGAGGAAGTGCAAAGCAGGGGAGAGACAGAAAATTTCAGGCAATCCTTCCTTTAAAAGGTAAGATTCTTAACACAGAAAGGGCGAGACTGGATAAAATGATAGAACATGAAGAGGTAAAAAATCTTATTATTGCACTTGGGGCTGGTATTGGTGACCAAATTCGTTTTGAAAAACTTAGGTATCACAGAATTATTATTATGACCGATGCCGACGTTGATGGAGAGCACATCGAAACACTTATTCTTACATTCTTCTATAGACATTTGCCAGAAATTATTAAGCAAGGATATTTGTACATTGCCCAACCGCCACTTTTTAAATTAACTGCAGGGAAGGATGTTATGTATGCATATTCTGATGAAGAGCGCGAAGCAGGAATTAAGAGTATGCAGGAAAAAGGTCCACGAAATATTGGTATTCAAAGATATAAAGGTCTTGGAGAAATGAATCCCGAGCAGTTGTGGGAAACAACCATGAATCCGAAAAATAGAGTACTTAAGCAAGTTGCAATTGACGATGCAGAAGAAGCAGACCAAACATTTACTATGCTTATGGGAGACGAAGTACCACCACGAAAATACTTTATTCAAAGTAACGCAAAACAAGCAAATTTGGATATTTAATTTGTGCTATAATTTATAAAACTATGCCTGATTTTAATAAAATACTTACTCAAGGAGATTACCAAAATGGCCTTGTGAATA
>DASQJJ010000037.1:0-8053 GCA_035631115.1 Candidatus Eiseniibacteriota bacterium | reverse complement strand
ATTCAAAGCTTTTTGGCAAGACAATGAAAGATACACCACGCGATGCAACGCTTAACTCGCATAAATTGCTGTATCAAGCAGGATATATTCGAGAGTCAACTGCAGGTAGATACTATTTTCTTCCACTGGGACAACGCGTCCATGACAAAATTAAAAAAATTATTAAAGAAGAAATGGACAAAGCAGGTGGGCAGGAAATGGTTACGCCTGTTTTGCATCCAAAAGAATTATGGAAAGAGACCAATCGTACAACATCTGTTGGATTTGAGCTTATGTCTATTAAAGATAGAAATGAATTTGAATTTGTTTTGGGTGGGACAGCAGAGGAAATGTTGGTTGATTTAGTCCGAAAATTCCAACTTTCCTACAAAGATTTGCCAATTAATTTGTACCAATTCTCCACAAAATTCCGTGACGAAATGCGGGCAAGAGGTGGACTCCTAAGACTTCGAGAATTTGTTATGAAGGATTCCTATTCCTTTGACGTTTCGGAAGAAGAATTTAAAAAAGAATATAAAAAAATGGGGGAAACTTATTCAACAATTTTTAGAAGGCTTGGACTGCGGACAATGGTTGTTGAGTCAGACAATGGATATATTGGGGGAGAGTATTGCCACGAATTTGTTGTTGAGTCAGATGCAGGAGAATCTAAATTTTTTATGACCGAAGACGGCGATTATGCAGCACACGAAGAAGTAACTAAATTTATGAGAGACAATAAAAATCTTGATGATAAAGAATTGCCCATGCAAGCAATAGACGCAGTTCGTGGTACCACAATGGAAGATGGAGTCAAGCTACATGGACTTCCCATGTGGCAGCAAATGAAGGATTTTTTGTGTGTGGATGAAAAAGGCAGATTTATCTTAGCAGTTGTCCGCGGAGATTTTGATGTCAATGAAATAAAGCTTGCTCATGTGGTAAAAGCATATACTCTCAGACACGCAACTGCAGAAGAAGTGAGAAAACTTGGCAGCGAGCCGGGATTTATTTCGCCAGTTGGGCTTAAAGAAAAAGCAAAAGCAAAAGGCATGGAAGTACTTATAGTTGGTGATACGTCTCTTCGCACGGTTAAGAATATGTACACAGGAGATAATGCCCTCCATAAAGATTTGCTTAATGTAAATATCGATAGGGATTTTTCAGTTGATATCGAAGCAGATATTGCCTTAGCTAGAGAAGGAGATTTAGCAGAAAACGGAAAGCCCCTCATTGTTAAAAGAGGTATAGAAGTGGGGAATATTTTTCAATTAGGATTCCATTATTCCAGTAAAATGAAAGGCGCTAATTTTATAGATAGCGAGGGGAAAGAAAAGCCCTATTACATGGGATGTTATGGTATTGGCTTGGCACGTACTATGGCAACACTCGTTGAAGAATTTCACGATGAAAAAGGTATTGTGTGGCCAAAAAATCTTGCCCCATACCTTGTGCACCTTATATCTTTACAAAAAGGAGAGAAAGCAGAAAAGGTATATGATGCTCTTCAAGAAAAAGGTATAGAAGTACTTTTTGATGACAGAGACGCAAGTGCAGGGCAAAAATTTGCCGATGCAGACTTACTTGGTATGCCGGTCCGCTTGGTAGTATCCGAGAAAACAGGCGATTTGGTTGAGTGGAAAGAGCGTGCAGAAAAACATAACGAGCTTATTACCCTAGAGGAAGCACTACAGCGTTTACTGAGGTAAAAAGGGAAGATTGTATCCAAAGAATTTTATCCAAAATACTCCATATACTGCTAAAAATGCAATTGCTCCAAAAATAAGAATAACAGGCGAGATGCCTTTTCCTTTTACTTTTGCGTGACTAGCAACAGGAGACCCGCCAATGCCAATTTTTACTGTTTGGGTATCATGGTGTGCTGGCATAGTAATGGTTGCATTCATGGAGTCTGGCGCAGCCGGTGGTACATTTGCTGCAGGTGCTTGTCCTACATCGGGTGTTGGTATGGATGGCATAGCTGCTGGAGGCGTTGCACCTACTATTGTGCTTGGTTCTGCACTTACTGGCCCGCCTAGACTCGGCGAGGCAGGAGGAGTTGGCATGGTAATATTTACTGTTGTTGGACCTGCAGGTGACATTGCAGCCATAGGATCTGCAGCAGGAGGAGTCATGCTTGGGGTAGCCATAGGGTCAACTGCAGGAGTAGCTGGCATGGAGGCGCCGCCTAGAGGGCTGCCAGCTGGAGCTTCTAGCGGAACGCTCTGCCCGGCGGATGTTGCCATTGGATCTACTGGCGGTGTTGTACTTGGCATTACTGGCGTTGCCATCGGATCAGTAGGTGGCGTAGTAGTTGGTACTGCTGGATCACTCAAATTTACTCCCATTACTTTGTCATATGCTTGCTGCAATTTTGGATCAAGAGGTGGATTGGAATTTTGTTTTGGGTCCATAGTGTTATCATCTCGAAGACAACGCTTGTTGTCAAGTAAAAAAAGATTTTGTATACTTACTTCCCATGAAAGCACAAGAAAGAGATAGAAGGGTGTTAGCTGTTTGCAGGGATACGGTTTGTAGTGCAAAAAGATATAAAAATGGAGAAATCGATGTTACTGCTTGTCCACTGCGCCGTCCTACTATGACAAGATCAACTAGAGATAATGAAAAGCCAGTGAAAGATCTGGAAGCTACTCCGCCAGATCAACGTGCCCGGCAGTGTCTTAATAGCAACCCTGCTTGAGTATTCTCAGCTGTGTTATACTATCTCCTATGCACGTTATTGTTGTTCATGCCTCTCCAGATTGGGATGCTATTGGGTCTGTCTGGATTCTTAAAAGATTTTTACCAGGTTGGGAAAATGCAAAAGTAGAATTTGTCCCTGCAGGACAAAGAAGTCCTCGGGTTGCACAAAAAGAGAAAGAAGCAGACACGCAGATAATTGTAGAAAGTGGGGACACAAAAATTCTCCATGCAGACACAGGTCTTACGCCTCTGGATCATCACCAAATTTATGACACAAATATTTGTAGTGCAAGTAGATGTTGGGATTATGTACTTAAAGAAAATAAAGATTTGCATGCAACAACTTCCGACAGAAAAAGGGAAGATAAAATTGCCGCTATGGAGCGAATTGTAAAGTATTTAGTAGAGTTGGATCATTTCCAGGAAGTTTTCTGGAAAGATGCAGATAGTGATATTCATGAATTTAGTATTTATGGCATTTTGGAAGGGCAAAAAAGCCTGCATCCAGACAACAATGAATACTTTGTAAGTTGGGGAATGGAAATTTTAGATGCCATGCTCAGACGTTTTGAAAGCAAGATTTGGGCAGAAAAAGAAATAGAAAAAGGAAAGCAATTTGAGACAAAGTGGGGCAAAGGATTGGGACTGGAGACCATAAATGACAGTGTTATTAAGCAGGCACAAAAAATGGGATATGTCGTGGTTGTACGGCGAGACCCAAGAAAAGGCTATGTCCGTATAAAAGCAGTGCCATTTAAAGAAGGAGTAACTCCCGATGTTAATTTAAGCCTGGTATACAATCAATTAGAAAAAATGGACCCCGATGCGACATGGTTTTTGCATGTGTCTAATAAAATGCTTCTCAATGGCACGCCCAAAAATCCTAAGATGATTCCTACAAAGCTTTCATTAGAAGAAATTATTGCTGTTTTAGAAAAAATCTAAAAGAATGTGGTGATAATTTAAAAGAAGTATTAAGTAGCATGTATTAAGTATTAAGCAATAAGGTACCCTATCCATACATACTACTTACTACCTGATACATAATACATAGATTATGGATGACTGTATTTTTTGTAAAATAGCCAAGCACGAAGAGCCAAAAGAATTTACCTACGAGGATGAGGATGTTATGGTTTTCCCAGATATTCATCCCCAAAAGCCAACGCATTTACTCATAATTCCCAAAAAGCATTACAAAGATTTTCTTGCATTAGACGATGAAATGTTGTGGGCCAAGCTTAAAGATGTAGCGCAAAATATGATTCGGGAATTTAATTTAGTGGAGACTGGATTTCGCCTTTCCAACAATGGGGGAGGAGGGCAACTTATTAATCATCTCCATCTTCATCTCATGGGCCCAACAGGAAAAGCAATCTAGGCAAATTTATGCTCTGGAAAGTTGAAGAATTTGTTCTCTATAGCCACCATCAGCACCGTTCCATCCTAGATCCACAGAGCTCGAGCTAATAAAGTGAATATCTCCTGCACTTTCATGGCCTGGATTGGGTATCGGAGCATCTAATACGGGATTATATCCTTTTCTTGGAGCTTCTTTTTCGTCCCAACGTAGTTCTCTTGGTGCAACAACTTGTGATCTTCTCATGGGTACATTATAGGATTTTTTTAATGAATGTCAACAGAAAAATTCTCTCACTTTTTCACGCGTTTGTGATATAATAGGGCAACTTAAGCTGTGGTTATCCACAACTTCTTCAAAGGAGGTGTATTTTATTTATGACATTAATTGTTAAAAAACAACCAGGTGATTCCGATGACGCCTTAATCCGAAAATTTAGTAAAAAAGTCCAGGATGCAGGCATTATTCAGGATGCAAAAAGACGAAAATTCTACCTAAAACCATCTGCTGCTAGAGCTCAGAAAAAGCAGGATAAAAGGAAGGCAAGACTCTTAAAAAAGTCCCTAACCTCGACCATATAATGAGTGACGTATCAGTTTTACTTTTTGTAGAAAGTAGATATAAAGTTAGCCGCAAAAGAATCCGCAAAACTGTAGAAAAAGTACTACAAGAGCAGGATATTAAAGGACCGGTAGAAGTGTCTGTTGCTATTGTAGGAGACAGGAAAATGCGTGAACTCTCCAAAAAATACAAAGGCGAAGACAAAACCCGCAATATTCTTTCTTTCTCTCTCTCAGAAGGAGAGGCAACAGTCTTGCCAACAGACAAGCTTCGCTTAGGGGATATTGTTATTTCCTACCCTGTGCTTATCCTAGAAGCCGCCAAAGAAGAAGAAATGGTAGACGATAGAATGGATATGTTAGTTGAGCATGGCATGCTCCACCTCCTTGGTATCCACCACTAATAGTCGTTGACAAGATACGTAAGGTTTATTTATAGTAACTTCTATGGTATTTTTTGATTTTCTCAAACCAAAAGTAATGCTTGGATATTCAACAATGGATATCCCACTACGAAATCGCTCAAGGGTTGCCTTAGAGCAGGATAGAGATTTAAAAAAAGCTGCTGTTTGGAGCAGTGGGCTTGAAGGAAGAATTGAAATTCCCTCCGATGGAAGAGCAAGATTGTATGTAGAGGATAGAGATGAAGGAGGTGCGAGGAAAATTAGAGTTTTTAATATATTCGATAATGTTAGAATAGACAGAAGAGGAAGAGAGCATGTTTATACAACTGTTTACGAACAAAGACAGGAGCCTTTGGAGACAGGGGAAAGGAAGATGAGCTTACTTACTGTAGAGCAAGGAACTTCAGGGCATTTTAATATTTTAGATGCTACAATAACCAATCATGGTAAAGGTTAAAAATCTTCACTTTCATTATTCCCAACTTTTCCAAATTGACCCACTTAATCTCATTGACCTCGATAAAATTTATTGGTTTAATAGGTACACTTCTAAGTCTGTTTTTTTGTTTCTTTTTAGAAATTAGAAATTAGAAATTAGAAATTTTCAAGCTATGGTCTATTACAGAAAATACCGTCCTCAGACAATTGGAGAATTAGACAGCCCAAAATTACGCGAAACTCTTACCGCAGTCCTTTCGCAAAAAGAAATCCCACATGCATTCCTTTTTACTGGGCCAAAAGGTTTGGGCAAGACCTCCACTGCGAGAATAATTGCCAAAGTCCTTAATTGTACTGCTAAGAAAAGGAATGGTATCGAGCCGTGCAATGAATGTAGTCAATGCGTGTCTATAACCAACGGCACAAATATAGATGTATTAGAAATAGACGGTGCATCCAATAGGGGAATAGACGAAATTCGAGAACTTCGAGAAAGAGTCAATCTTGCGCCTAGTGCTGCCAAGAAGAAAGTGTATATTATCGATGAAGTGCACATGCTTACAACAGAGGCATTTAATGCACTTCTTAAGACAATAGAAGAGCCGCCAAGCCATGTGGTCTTCATTTTTGCCACAACCGAGCCGCAAAAAGTCCCAAATACCATAATCTCCAGGTGTTTTCATATTTCTTTAGATAGGGCAACGCAAGAGGAGTTAGTTCATTCACTCAAAAGAATTGTAAAAGAAGAAAAAATCATCATAGATGAGGAAGTGCTCAATCTGATTGCAAATATGGGAGATGGAGGATACCGAGACACAACAAAAATTTTAGAAGAATTAGTTGCTCTTTCCAATGGCAAAAAAATTACAAAAGAAATATTCGAACAAACGCATAAGACTGCAAATATTCTTTTACGTGTTTCTACACTACTACAACACATCATTGATAAAGATGCAAAGGCATCCTTGCTAGAGGTTAATGAATTAATCAATCAAGGAACAGATATTAGGCTTTTTATTTTTCAAGTCTTATCAAATTTACATAGAAGACTATTGGAGGAAATGAAAGTTAGAGAAAAAGAAGTTCGTCCAGCAAATCTAGAAATACCACTAAATCAGCTACAACAATTAATTCCATTGTTTGAAAAAGCCTATCAGGATACAAAATATGCTGTGATCCCTTCATTACCTTTAGAATTAGCAATTGTTACCTATTGTCAAAAAGACGAGATTCAAGATTCAGGATTTAAGATTCAAGAAGAAACACCAGAGAAACCCGTCATTGCGAGCGAAGCGCGGCAATCTAATACAAGTAATGACAGTGGGAGAAACACCCTTAAGGACACGCGCACCAAAGAGCAGAATTTAAAGGTAAAACAAGTCTTGTCTGGTACCAAGCCCGAAGAAAAAAAGCCAGTCGAGTCTACTGCCACACAAAGAGATTTACCAAAAAATGTACAAGATGCCAGTCTCTTGCTAGAAAATCTTATTTACAAAGTAAAGCCATACAACCATTCTGTAGCTGGTGTATTGCGGGGATGCACTATTGGGGCAATGGATGGTGTAGCAATCACTTTTACCACAAAATATGTATTTCATAAAGAAAAATTAGAAGAGCAGAAAGTGCGCGAAATTTTAGAAAAAGTTGTGCGCGAAGTAACTGGCAAACAACTCAGTGTAATGATAGAATTAAAAAAATAAGGAGGTGATATTTTATGTTTAATCCATTTCAACAATTAGGAGATTTAAAGAAAATGCGAGACCAGGCAATGCAAATTCAAAAAGCGTTGCAAGCAGAGCAGATTACTGTCGAAAAAAATGGTGTTACTGTTGTTATGACAGGAGATCAAAAGCTGGTAAGTCTTAGCAGTAATGGACGATCTGATAACGATATAAAAGATTGCATTAATGAATCTATTAAAAAATCCCAAGAAGTAGCAGCCAAGAAATTACAACAAATGGGTGGAGGACTTGGTAGTCTTATGGGAGGAGGACAGTAGATCAGATAGGATTCAGATAGAATTCGGAGGATCAGAGTTTCAGAAATACAGATATTCTGATTCACCGAGGGCGCCTGAATTCATCTGAATTTCAGATTTATGAAGCTATTTTCTGGCACTGCTAGTGTTGCGTTAGGGAAAAAAATTGCCCAAGAGATGGGCATAAGTATTTCTCCCGTAGATGAGCATGTGTTTCCCGATGGAGAAAGACGCATTCGTATAGATAGTACTGTTGTAGAGCAATCGGTAGTGGTTATTCAGTCTGCATATCCGCCAGTAGATACCAATTACATGGAGCTTTTCTTTCTTTTAGATGCAGTAAAAAGAAGTGGGGCAGAATTTGTTACTGCTGTGGTCCCATATTTTGGGTACCAGAGACAGGACCACATTTTCCGGGATGGAGAAGCAGTATCTCTAGAAGTTGTTATTCGGATACTTGAGAATTTAGGAATAGATAAATTAGTTAGCATAGATATGCATTCCAATAGAATCCCCAGCCTTTTTCATATTCCAGTAAGACATGTTACGGCACTGCCTCTTTTTGCTAACAAGATAAAAGAATTTTCAAAATCAGACATTGATGCTACTGTACTTGTGTCCCCAGACACAG
>DASQJJ010000036.1:0-12077 GCA_035631115.1 Candidatus Eiseniibacteriota bacterium | reverse complement strand
GATGTCCATTATTGATGTTGCCGATATGGCAATCGCTCATTGTTATGAATTTATAGATAATCTTCCACAGCGATTATCCAATAGAGAAAACCAAATTGGTACAATGATATTAAAAGAGATTAAAGAGCGTCTTACTTTCCTTATAGACGTTGGGCTTGATTATCTTACCCTTTCCAGAGCAGCAATGAGCTTGTCTGGTGGAGAGGCACAAAGAATTCGCTTAGCATCTCAAATTGGTAGTGGTCTCACTGGCGTCTTATACGTATTGGATGAACCTTCCATTGGTCTTCATCCAAAAGATAATGCTAAGCTCATCCAAACACTTAAAAAACTTCGAGATTTGGATAACACAGTGCTCGTCGTCGAGCACGACGAAGAGACAATGCAAGAAGCAGATTTTATTTTTGACTTTGGACCAGCAGCAGGAATACATGGTGGAGAAATTACAGCATCTGGTACCCCTGCAGATTTAAAGAAGAATCCCAACTCTCTTACTGGACAATACTTATCTCATAAGAAAAAAATAGCGGTAGAAAAAAGTCAGCAAGGATTGTCTTTTACACGTCAGCAACTCACTGTAAATAATGCAACCGAGCATAACCTTAAAAACATATCCGTAACTTTTCCACTAAAACAATTTGTCGTCGTAACAGGTGCTTCGGGATCGGGCAAATCTACTTTAGTCAATGAAATTTTATATAGAGCTCTTATGCAAAAAGAAAATCCTTTTTTTAGAGAAAAGCCGGGGAAATATGGTACTCTTGATGGTGCAGAACATATTAGACATGTATTTTTTATAGATCAATCTCCCATTGGTCGTACTCCTCGAAGTAATCCTGCAACATACACCGGTGCATTCAACTACATTCGAGACATCTTTGCCTCTACAAAAGAAGCGAAGCTTCGTGGGTATGGACCGGGAAGATTTTCTTTTAACGTAAAAGGGGGACGATGCGAGGCGTGCCAAGGAGAGGGACAAATTAAGATAGAAATGCAATTCTTACCAGATGTCTATGTCGCATGCGAGGTTTGTGGCGGCAAGCAATATACTCAAGAAGCATTGGAAATTCTTTTTAATGGCAAAAATATTTATGACATCCTGCAAATGAGTATAAAAGAGGCAGCTGATTTTTTTGCATTCCATCCAGCGCTTTCTCATAAATTACAAACAATGGTGGATGTGGGACTTTCGTATGTAAAGGTTGGGCAACCTGCGCCAACGCTTTCTGGTGGAGAAGCACAACGAGTAAAATTAGCAACAGAATTGTCTAAAAGAGGAAGAGATGCGTTATACATTCTTGACGAGCCAACAACTGGACTTCATTTTGCAGATTTAGAAAAATTACTTCATGTGCTTCGACGTCTTGTAGATAATGGCAATAGTGTTATTGTTATCGAGCATAATTTAGATGTAATAAAAAATGCAGATTATATTATAGACCTAGGTCCAGATGGTGGAGAAAGAGGAGGGGAAATTGTTGCCAAAGGTACCCCACAACAGATTGCTGCCCATCCCACCTCTTATACTGGTAGTTTTCTTAGGAAGATGCTAGAGTAAAAATATCTCTATGCAAAAGCTAAAAACTTTTCTTTTTATTTTTTTATCCGCCATACTACTTTTTACTTTACCCAAAGGAGCTTTTGCAGATACAAAAGAAACGACGTCCGCTGCTATGTCGTACACCGTTGATACAACAGGGAATACCCATGTTGTTGCACATATTTCCCTTACCAATACTACTCAGAATTATTACGTATCTTCTTATTCTTTAAAATTAGGATTTCCAACAGTAAGTAATTTGAGTGCATCAGATCCAGATGGCCCAACAACCCCGACACTCAAGCCGACAGATTCTGGCCCAGAAATAACTATACCTATTCAAGCAGTTGTGGCAGGATTGGGCAAAACCCTTTCCTTTACCCTCTCTTTTGATACACCAGATATTGCTACCCAAAATGGAGAATTGTGGGAAGTAAATATACCTGGTCTTGCCAATCAAAATGATTTTCAGGACGTGAGCGTTGATGTCGTGGTACCAAGTAGTTTTGGCAAACCAACTGCAATAAAACCTAATACAGGCAGTACCTCTCTTCACTTTACCAAAGATCAGTTAGGTGCCTCAGGTGTATCTCTTACTTTTGGAAGCAAACAGACGTATGCGTACTCACTGAGCTACCATATTCAAAATAAGAATCTTTTTCCCATAAAAACAGAAATTGCACTTCCTCCAACGACAAATTACCAGGATGTATCTCTTGACTCTCTTTCCCCAAAGCCAGATAACGTTGTCTTGGATACCGACGGAAATTGGATGGCACAATATTCTCTCTCTCCCTCTCAAAAAATGACTGTTATTGCAAACGGACTTATTGCATTATCATTACAACCTAAATCGGTTGCACTCAGTGACAAAGAGAGAAAGCTTTTTTTGGAGAAACAATCCTATTGGCAAGTAAATAATAATCAAATAATAACTCTGGCAAAAAATCTTAAAACACCGAAAGCAATATATGATTATGTTGTTGCTCATTTGCATTACGATTTTGCTCGAGTTAAGAATGAACAAGTGAGAGTCGGTGCTGCAGGAGTACTACAAAATCCTGCATCTAGCGTTTGTCTTGAATTTACCGATCTTTTCATAACACTCAGTAGAGCAGCAGGAATACCAGCGCGTGAAATTGATGGATTCGGCTACACGCAAAATACTATTTCTCGTCCACTACTTTCCAAAGATATTCTTCATGCATGGCCAGAGTATTATGACGATTCGCAGAAAACATGGGTAATGGTAGACCCAACTTGGGGTAATACAACCGGGGGAGTTGATTATTTCCACCAACTTGATTTTGATCATATTGCATTTGTAGTAAAAGGAGCAAGCAGTACCTATCCAATCCCAGCGGGAGGATACAAATATGCAGTAGATGGAGACAATAAAGATGTATCTATTGCAGTTGCTCAAGGGGAAATTAGCGCACAACCTGCAATAAATATACAACTTTTTGTCCCTTCTACAACACTTTCAGGTATACCCATGAGCGGCTCGGTGACATTGGAGAATACCGGTAGTGTCCTTTTTCCATCTCAACCAGTTGACATTCTTACAACATATCTTACTCCAAGAGAGCAACTTGTTTTAACAGATAATATCCCTCCCCTTGGCAAAGCAACAAAATACTTCTCTTTTGGTAAAACGCCACTTTTGACAAATCATAAGGATACGATTACAATTGCGCTGTCTGGGAAAACACTCAAAGCAGACGTATCTATTGTTCCGCTAACAAATAGGGAAATCATTATAGGAGGTATTTTACTTGCAATATTCGCGCCAATCATATGGATTGCTACCACACGTTCCAGGCGTTTACCAATTTCTAGATGAAAATGGGGAAATTCTATACGTGGGGAAGGCAAAAGACCTTAAAAACCGTGTTTCATCCTATTTTGCCAATCCAAATCTTTTATTTGGCAAAACAAAAGTCTTGGTCGAGCAGGTAAAGAAAATAAAAATTGTTATTGTTACCTCCGAGCTAGAATCTCTCCTTCTCGAAGCAGCACTTATTAAAAAACACACACCAAAATACAACATTCGACTAACGGATGGGAAAATGTACCCACTTATTCGAATAACAACAAAAATGCAATATCCAGCTGTCTTAACTGCAAGAAAAAAAGAAGACAATATGTCCGAATACTTTGGTCCATATCCAAATGCGACATCCATGCATAGAGTTTTGAAAATTCTCAGACGAATTTTTCCCTATTCTTCAATGCTTAATCATCCAAAAAAAATTTGTCTATACAATCATTTAGGCTTGTGTCCTTGTCCTCCAACATTTTCAACTGTAGAGCAAAAAAAAGAATATAAAAAAACACTGAAGCATATTGTTGGATTTTTAGAAGGGAAATCAAAAAAAGTTATTAGAGATTTAATAAAAGAAAGGGATGAGTATACAAAAAAAGAAGAGTATGAAAATGCACAACGCATCCAAGAACAACTCGATGCTATTCAAAGGGTAACAGAACCATTTACCAACCCATTTGAGTATGTAACCAACCCTAATTTAGTGAGCGATACGCGTATGGAGGAAATGAAAAGCTTGCAAGAAGTATTGCGAAAATATGGCATGTCTATTAATCTGCCAAAAAGAATAGAATGCTTCGACAATTCAAATTTTCAAGGAACACATCCAACAGCTTCGATGGTTGTTTTGACTAACGGAGAGAAAGACCGCAGCCAATATAGAAAATTCAAAATTAAGACGATAAAAGGTCCAGATGACTTTGCTTCTATGAAGGAAGTACTAACGCGAAGACTAAAACACCCCGAATGGCCTTTTCCAGATCTTTTTGTTGTAGATGGCGGCAAAGGACAAGTAAGTGCAGCCCTCGAAGCAATTACAATTTCAAATTTCAAATTTCAAATTTCAAATCCTCCATTAATAGGACTTGCAAAAAGGGAAGAGACAATTATTACTCCCGATTTACAGGAAATTTACTTACCCAAGTCGTCTCCAGCACTACAATTGGTTATACGAATTCGAAACGAAGCACACCGTTTTGCAATAACATTTCATAGAAAAAGAAGAAGTAAAGGAATGATGGGGAAATTATTTACCTAAAAACGTTCGGAGCTGCTTCTTTTCGTACTCTTGCCACATCTTTATCCAAACGCATTGTGTCATAATTCAGTTGTTGACCTAATCTTATTACTCTCTGTGTTGCTGCTTTCTGAACTTCTATTGCCCTTTGAGAACGTTCAAATTTAAAGGGACGCGCAGCATTTGCGTTGAATATTTCACGAGTTGCACGCTTAAGACTGCCAAGATCATAATTATAGCACGCCTTTAAAAATAATCCTTGTACTCTTCTCATGGAAGGTATGGTACCAAGACTTGTAAAAAAAGTCAATGCTACTTTCGACTAACCGAGTAATTGTAGGGGAAATATAAGAAAGACGCAGGTTGTTCGTCTTGTAAATACTTTTGGAAATCCTGATAAATCCGCACCCTTTCTTTGGTGTCATTTGTTTTTCTCCCATCCTCTAGAAGTGTATCTATTCTGGTACTCTTAAATGCTGTTATATTATTCTCCTGAAATGAATGCCATAAGGTATATTGGTCTGGATCTTGTGGGACAGTAAAATCTCCTAAATATACTTGGAAAACTTGAGGAATAGAATCTACTACTTTTATATCCGTTGCAATATGTAATTGTTTCCATACTTTCTGAATCTCAATGGCAATGAATTTATATTTTGCCAATGTACTAATAGTTAATTTGGGATATGATGCTGCGTCCGATCCTAAAGACGCTTCCAAAAGTAAATTTGCATGAGTAAAATCCTGCTTTCGATCTATACCATTATTGTAATAATTGGAAAATGGTGGAATAGAAGATACAGCCCTCTCTCCTTGACTAAAAGTGTTTGGCAATGCATATGAGAATGCATCGCGTAATTTTTTATCTGATAAATTTTTGTCTTGAGAATTATAAAAAAGAGCAATCAATACATTGTAATTTGTACTTTTAATAATATGAGTATGAGGATACTTATCAAAGGAAGTTTTTTGAAAAGTAATATCCGATAAATTTACTGCAGTTGTCACCTCACCTAAGGCAAAGGCTACTTTAAGACTATCCTGCGTTGGGTAAAAGACATAGATTTTTAACGCAGGGTTTTGAGTGGCAGAGGTAAGCGTAAGACTTTGCAAAAAAGGGCCATTTGACTGTACTTTTTTTATTCTATAGGGACCTATTCCCACATATCCTTCTTTAAAAATTGGTCGCGAAACAGTTGTAAGAAATGGAGAATAGCTGTCTTTTAATTTAAAAATTATAGTCGAGCTGTCTGGCCTTTCTGTTTTAACATCTGCAAAAGTAAATTGAATTTCCTTAGAGGTAAGGGGTGTTCCATCCACAAAATATAATCCTTTCTTAAGATGAAATACATAGGTTTTTCCACTATCTTTTATGTCCCATGACGATGCAATGTCTGGCTTTGGTACGCCTGCATCATCAATTTTTGTGAGACCTTTGGAAATGTCTTTTACCACAGTATTGGGAAGTGTATTGAGTGTATAAATACCTGCAATACCATCTGTTTCTTTACTCACCCCAGTAAATGCTGCAATTATGTAAGGAAATGACGATTTAAGAAGAAAAAATATACCCAGTCCACAAAGAAAACAGACAAAAAGAATCCGTCCCCATCTTTTCAGGTATGCTCTTACTAACCAAAAAATAAGACGCCTTTTTATGACTATCATACATTACCGGTGATACAGAAGAAAAAGAGAAATACCTGCAAAAAGAGCAGCAAGGACAATTGTCGCTATATACAAAAACCGCTCAATACTTCTCTTGCTTCTAAAGAATTCGCCAGATCCGCCAAATGCTGTAGACAGACCACTTCCTTGCATCTGAAGTGCAACACAGATAATAAGGAGTACTGCTATAAGTATTTGGATAATAAGAAAAATCATACAAGTTTTGCTAATTGTGCTGCTAATTTGTCGCTGTCATGACGAATAAGGCTTCGTACCAATGTATCCGATGACGATTTAGCAACTAATGCAGAGCTAACAAATGGCTCTCGAATAACTTTATAATACGCTTTCTCAGGCAAATCATCAACTACGGGAAATTCTTTCATGTCTTTATATTTTTTTAGGACATCACCTGGGTACTCCGATGTATTTACCAAGACATAATCAATACTTTTCCCAATATATTTCTCAAGAGTCTTTATATGATCTTTTGCTGAGAAATTGTAGGTTTGGCCAAATTTTGTCATAAGATTCATTACATATACCTTTTTTGCTGAAGAATTTTTTATAGCATCTGCAATGTTGTCAACAACAATATTAGGAAGAAGACTGGTATATAAGTCTCCTGGACCCAAAACAATAAGATCTGCGTTTTTTAACGCCTCTACTGCTTGAGGATTGGCAGTAGCACGAGGCTTAAGAGATAACTTAGTAATATGGAGTGTTCCGTCATGTTTGGGCTCGTCAATAAGATGCTCTTCTGACACAGTCACGCCGTTTTCGTATGTTGCAAATAAATTAGTGTCGGTAAAAGATACAGGAATAACAGATCCATTAATACGAAGCACTTTACTTGTTTGCTTAATTGCTTCTTCTTGCGAACCAACAATATCGGTAAGTGCTGCCATAAAAAGATTACCAAATGTCATACCGCTAATGCCTTCACCTTTTTCGAATCGGTACATAAAAAGCTTACGAAGGAGTCCACTTTTTCCATTTTCTGCAGAAAGGGCAATAAGACACTGGCGAATATCTGATGTTGGCAAGAGTCCAAATTCGTCCCGAATCCGCTTATTGCTTCCACCACTATCACTCATGGTAACAACTGCACTTAAATTAAGAGGGAAAGCTTTTAATCCACTAAGAGTAACGAATGTACCTGTACCTCCACCAATACATACAACACTTTTTCTTTCGGAATGGGTAAATGTACGTAGGTACTTTTTTATTCGCTTTGTATCCATAGGAGTAAAGAGTATACACCAAATACGACAAACGAGGCAACCAAATAGGCAAACCACTTATTAAGTGCTATGGGGACAACACTTATCCCCAAAAGGGAAATCCCAGGAAGCATAAATGGCTCGACTGTTACTTGAGCAACAAAAACAGTAAGTAAAAACAGAATAACAACATTCACCAAAAAGGAGGATAGTCCAAAGGTAATAATATTAAGAGGCATGGAAAGAAAATGCAAAACAGGCTTAAGTATAAGCATCATGAGAGACAAAATTATGCCTGTAACAATATATACTTGCAGTCCTCCATGGAGCTTAAATCCTGCCAAAAGTTGTGTGGCAATAAAAAGTGCAATAGTGTAGTAGAGAAATCTCTTGAGCAGACCCTTCATATATTAATGATAGCAAGCAGGTAAAAAAGAAGCAATTTACTCTTGTCTTCGGCTTACGGTAAATCTGTCTGTAAAAGAAAGAGGAAACAATTGACTAGCTGTATTTCTTACACTAAAAAATTTTTTACCACGTCTTCCTGTTATACTTACACTTGTTTCATTTTTTTTCCTCTCTCCACGTATCTGTATTCTACTACTGTAGATACCATGCTCATCCAAGATTCGCGCAGTAACCGATATCTGTGCCCCCGCAGGGATAATATAGTTTCCAGAACCTGGAGGATGTTCAACCACGTCTCGAGAACGTTTTGTTACAACTTTTTTTTCTATAGCACTAATATCTACTTCACTTATCATAATATAGGGTATTTTATCGAAAGCAAGGACAAATTTCAAGATAATCAAAAAATCCTAGACAAATCATCCATTTTTGTATAGGATGGACTGACTATGCAAACTATTACGTGTCCTCATTGTAAAAAAACGTTTGAATTGTCTGAGGCTTTAGCCAATGACTATAAAGAATCCCTCACAGAAGAGCTTTTGGCTAAGCACAAAGAAGATTTAGAAAAAACAAAAAAAGAAGCGCTAGAAAATTCTTCTAAAAAGCTTAGGGAAGAATTTGAACAGCAGCTAAAACGAACCAGTGAAGACTTAGAAGAAAAAGACGAGAGAATTAAAAAACTTATCGAGGATATGTCTGAGTTAACAAAAGAACTCAGGGCCTCCAAAAAAGAAAAAGATGAAGCAAAATTGGAAATGGAAAAAAAGCTAGCAGAAGAAGAAGATAAAATCCGGCTTGATGCAACAAAAAAAGCACAGGAAGAGCAACACACCATTCTCATGGCTAAGGAGAAACAACTTCAAGATGCACTCAAAGAAGCAGAAGATATGAAGCGGAAATTGTCTCAAGGATCGCAGCAATCTCAGGGAGAAGTATTTGAGTTGGAATTTGAAGAAAATCTTCTTAAGAGATATCCCCATGATACAGTAAATCCGGTGGGAAAGGGAATAAAAGGAGGAGATGTTGTTCAGGAAGTTGTTGATGCACATGGAAATTACGCAGGAAAAATATTGTGGGAGTTGAAGAATACCAAAACCTGGTCAGAAGGATGGATAGATAAATTAAAAACAGATAAAAGATCCATAACAGGAGATGAGGCAGTTATTATTTCAGAAATTCTTCCAACAGATATGAAAGTTGCTGGATTTCGAAATGGTGTATGGGTAACCCAACCTGCATTTGCTTTTTCTTTATGTGACACTATACGCGTAAGACTTATTCAACTCCAACAAGTAAAGAACGCTTCCAAAGGTAAAGACACAAAAATGGAAATTTTGTATGCATATCTTTCTGGGACGGAATTTAAAAATAGAGTAGAGGCGATCATAGAAAGTTTTTCTTCCATGCAGCAGGAAATAGAAAAAGAAAAAAGATACTTTTCTAATAAATGGGCGAGGGATGAAAAATCTATTCGACAAGTTATCGACAACACCATTGGTATGCACGGAGACTTAAAAGGAATTATTGGCAACTCATTGCCTATTATTAAAGACTTAGAGCTCTTAGGGGATGGAGAAAATTAAAGAGCAAGAATTACCAAAGTCCCAATAACCACTGCTGCTACTCCTGCTAATCCCACACCCAAAATCGTGTCACCTGGTCCTGTTGGAGGTAGGGTAGGCTTAGGTGGCACCGGCGTATTTGTTGGCCCTGGAGGATTGGTTGGGGTAACCGTAGGGGGACTTGTTGGTGTTGGTGTTGTTGACGGCGCAGGCGTCATGGTAGGAGTCACAGGGGTAGTTGGCGTTGCAGTAGGAGGTGTTACCGGTGCTGTTGGTGTTGCAGTTGGTGGTGTAACTGGCGTAGTTGGCGTTGCAGTTGGCGGCGAGCATGTCTGCCCAGTATTACAATATCCAGCTGCAAGTACTGGATGTGCAGGAGATGGGTCTAGGGCAGAATACCCAAAATGACAACTCCCAACAGTAAAAGAAAAATCTGTCTGATACACACCACATGCCGTGCCAAACCCATATGAAGACGCTGTCTGAACAGCAGAAGTAACTGTTACCCCTGCTCCTGGACCAACACTAATTGTTTGATTATTATTTTTTACTCTTTTAATACACGATGTGGGATTTACTCCATCTCCCAATTCACTTGTATCTTTACACCAAAAACTTTCAAAAAGATAATTTACTGCATGAGTGCTTCCATCTGCAGAAGTGAGCCGTACGGTTGTTGTATAGGTATCTGTGGCAACCTTGCTTCCCCCTGGACATGATGGACTTTCATTCTCGAAAGCAACATGGACTCCACAGGCTGTCCCGCCATTCCACACTTGCGTGGATGCTTTTTGCTGCGTTTGCTGTTGCTGCTTCCCAAACCACACGGTAAGAGGTATAGCAATAACCAGGACTAAAAGAAGAATAAATGCTAAAATTTTTTGTACTTTTTGGGACATACAAAATACACACAATTACTCGTGCTCTATTTAGCTTAGAGCGAGAAAAGCATCTTGTCAATCAACAAGATCTTCTGTAAGAATACAGATAGTGAATAAGAGTATTATTGCGTGGATATTTTTTCTAGGAATTTTTGGATACACGCTCTATTCTGCAATACGAATCTCCACAACCTTTGCTCCGGATTTTAGTATTTTTTATTATTCAGCAAAAGACCTTCTTCTTGGAATTTCTCCTTATTTAGACAAATCCCTTTTTACTATCTTTAATTATCCTCTAGCAAGTAGCGCACTTTTTATTCCATTTACCATATTTCCATATCGCATTGCCCAAACACTCTTTATTTTTAGCAATGTCATTTCTGTATTTTTTCTTGTGTATTTTGCTTTGACTCTCATAAAAAAACATGTCTCAATTTCTTTTTTTCTTGTTATTGTGTCCTTACTATTTCTTTCCTTTCCCACAAAATTTACTATGGGAATGGGGCAGACAAATGTAATAGCCTATCTACTACTGCTTGCTGGATTTCTTATGCTGCAAAAGAAAAAATCGGTATGGACAATTATTTTTCTTACAATATCTATTTTCCTCAAGCCGGTCCTCGGACTTTCTCTTGTTCTTTTATTATTTGAAAAAGAATGGAAGCTATTTCTTATTACACTAGGAAGTATTTTATTTTTTGTAATTGCTGTGCCATTTATTTTTCACCAGCCCCTTGCAAATGCGCTTTTTGTACAAAATGTGTTAGGACAATCAATGACAGGAAGGGAAGTGTACTACAATCAAGGACTTCTTGGATTTATTTCTCGACTTATTCAAGACCTTCAATTGCGGTATGTTTTTAATCTCTTCCTTACACTCTTACTTATTTTCCTAACCTTCTGGAGAATGCGCACAACAACCATTACTACCCAACTTTCCTTTATTCTAACGGTATTGGTTATTATCGATCCTTTATCCTGGCAACATCATTTTGTATTCCTTTTTTTCCCTTTTCTTGCTACTTTTTTTGCAATACAAAAACAAAAAAGAAAGAAAGCTCTTTTATATTCACTGCTTGCACTCTCGTATATTTTGGTGAGTGTCAATATAAAAAATCCACTGCAGATTCAAGACTTTCCTATATCTCTTATTCTTTCGCATCAATTCTACGGAGTAATGCTTTTATATATTTTGGAGTTTGTTGTTTTCTAATGGAATAATTCCAAACTTTTTATTTTTTGCATGATTTTTTACAAATTGTAATAAGATTTTGTATGTGTCCATATCAAATCGATAATCCTTTGTCTCAAAATCGTTTTGCAAATCGTCAACCCTACTTCTTTTCCCAAGTAAACACCATTTATCTACCAAAAATTCATCTTTACTATTAGTAAATTCATTTTCTTCGTAGAAAATTACCGGACCTGAGAAAGGCCATCTTTTAATTTTTTGTTGAGAAAATGCAATAATGCAACGAGCGTTGTATGCTAAAGGATTTTCTTTTCCAATACATGCACCTTTACATTTTTCTAGTCTGTACGCAAAACATGCTCCTTTTCCTTTTTCTAGACCTAAGAGCTTTTTACACAGTCCGTATTCTTCGGATAGAAAATGTAAATATTCTTGAGCCTGTTTTTTGGATTTACTCGTTGTAATAATGCTGTGCGTTTCATCGGGAAGAATTTCTGTAAGCTCTTCTATAGCTGCTTGCGTATACCCCTGTTTCTCT
>DASQJJ010000035.1:0-7369 GCA_035631115.1 Candidatus Eiseniibacteriota bacterium | reverse complement strand
TTTCATCTCTTTTAGCTTTTGTTTCAAAACTTGCACTGGCTCCTTGATGAGGAGAGCTTTGGCTTGAAACATTTCCATGAGAACCATTCCTTCTATTGTTTTTTTTATGTTTTTTTAATTTCTCTTTATTTTTTGGACTTTTTTCTGCCATATATATCTCCAATCTGTATTGTTTCTCTATTTTTTTAGTCTTGCTTGACCTTAATTAGACAACTACAAGACTAAAAATTACATAAAAAAATCTCCCTACATAGTTGGGAGATTTGCTAAACACTTTGCAAGCAAAATCTCCCTACATCATAGGAAGAATGTACTTAATAAAGTGTCGGCAATTAAAGGAACTCATAGTTCGTGTTTAATTATAGTGTAAAAAGAAAAGTATTGTCAAGAGACTATTTATAAAGGTACAATACCTATATTGTTTTATGAAAAGAACTCTTATTAAAGACTCTCCTCAAAAAGTAGGCACAGAAATTACTGTTGCAGGCTGGATTCAGACTGTAAGAAAGCATGGCAAAATAGCTTTCTTTGATGTGTATGATAGATCTGGACTTCTTCAAGTTGTCGCTACAGCACCAGAGGTGCTTGAGACAGTAAATAAGCTGGAGCAGCGTGCAGCAGTGCGCGTAACAGGCACCCTTAAGCAAAGAGGAGAAAAATACATTAATCCAGATCTTCTTACTGGCACAGTAGAAATGGAAAGCTCAGAGGTAGAAATTATTTCTCTTCCTGACACCCTCCCTTTTGACATGGGTGGAAAAGAGCTTAAGCTCGAGCTTCCAACGCTTCTTGACTATCGCTCTCTTACTCTCAAGCATGAGACGCAGCGTGACATCTTTATTATTCAGGCAGCAATTGCAGAAGAATTTAGAAATGCTGCCAAGGCACTTGATTGTATAGAAATTTTTGTCCCAACAATTGTTGCTGGTGCAACAGAAGGGGGAGCAGAAGTCTTTTCCGTAGATTATTTCGACAGAAAAGCCTATATGTCCCAAAGTCCACAACTCTATAAGCAAATGATGGTTGGTGTTTTTGAAAGAGTCTTTACAATTGCTAAGGCTTACAGAGCAGAGCCATCTGTAACAACACGTCACTTAACAGAGGCAACCCAAATGGATGTAGAAATAGCTTTTATAGAATCTTTTGACGAGCTTTTAGATGCATTGGAATTTGTTGGGACAACTGTTATTGCAAAAGTGGCAGAGAGATATCCAAAAATTCTCGAAGCTTTTGGTGTAGAAAAGCCACTTACCAGTAATGTTCCACGCCTTACTCTACGAGAAGCACAAGAAATAGTAACGAAGCGTACAGGACGCGATTTATCTAAAGAGAAAGACTTAAATCCAGAAGACGAAAAAGAAATTTGTCTGTGGGCAAAAGAAGAGAAACAGTCTGACTTTGTTACTATTACTCATTTTCCAATGGAAAAAAAGCCATTTTATACACACCCAGATCCAGAAAGCACAGAATATAGTCTTTCATATGACCTTCTTTTTCGAGGTTTAGAAGTATTAAGTGGTAGCAGACGTGTGGATAATTATGATTTGCTAGTAAAACAAATGAAAGATAAAAAAGTAGATCCAGATAGTTTTCGCATGTATCTTATGGCATTTAAATACGGTATGCCCCCAGAAGGCGGATTTTCTTTTGGCCTGGAAAGACTTACAATGAAACTACTCGAATTATCTAATGTACGGGAGGCAAGTCTTTTCCCACGAGATATGGAGCGAATCGATGAAAGATTTTCAAAAATTGCTGACAATACTTCAGACAAAAAGTAAGGAGTTTTTCAACGCGCATCACCATTACTTTTTTTATGCGTCTCTTAGTCTTATTCCTGTTATTCTTTTTCTTACAACCTATTTAGAAACAGTTGCAATAAAACGTCTCGAGATTTTACCAGATCCTTTCCCGGTTGCAAAAGCCGCAGAATATCCCTTATTTGAGCGTACTTTTTCTCCTCAAATTAGTGCACAGGCGGCATATATTATGGAAGCAGATTCCAGGGTTGTGCTGTTTGCCAAAAATGATTCTGTAAGATTTTCCCCTGCATCTACAACAAAAATTATTACAGCACTCACTGCACTAGATTATTTTAAGCTTGATGATGTGCTCACGATACAGCGAAGCAATGTAGAGCCAGTGGTGGTTGGATTTCCAAAAGGAGCTCGGGTAACTTTCGAAAATATATTGTACGGCTTACTCGTGCCATCAGGAAATGATTGTGCATATGCAATTGCAGATAATTATCCAGGTGGGATGACCGAATTTGTTGCAGCAATGAATAAAAAAGCAAAGCTTTTACATTTGGACAATACCCATTTTGGAGACCCTGTTGGACTGGAAGATGATGAGGATTATTCAACAGTACGCGATATGGCAATTATGGCCTCCTACGGTAAATCTCACCCAATTCTTTCAAAAATTGTTGCTACCAAAGCAAAAGACATTACCGATAGCACTGGGCAAGTATATCATCTTAAAACAACCAATAAATTGCTCGGACTATACGGGGTAAATGGTGTAAAAACAGGATTCACCAGTGGAGCAGGAGAGGTACTAGCAACGTCTGCGGATATTCATAATCATACCTTTATTCTTATTGTTATGAAAAGCGAGGATAGATTTGCAGATACAGAGAAATTATTACAGTTGTTGACTGATAATGTCACTTTTGTACCCATTCGTCCGTAACAGCAGAGACATACGCATAAAATCCTTTATCTCCCTGAAAAACAATAATTGGCCACAGATAGGTTTGGTTGGAAGCATCTATATAATATCCAAGACTTACATTGGTAATAGTAATTGCAGTGTCTCCACTTGGATTGGCAGCAACATATCCTTTTCCTTGCTTCAACTCTTCATATGCACTAGACGCTTTTTTAATAGGATAGGTCGCTTTATCGCTGGTAACATTTTTATGATAAAACTGTGCTTCTACAAGTTGTGGAATTTGGGAATCGCTCGATGCAATCAACGCATAGGTAAGCGATGTATCTGGAGTGGCAGTGTAAATAGGGAGCTTTTCGATTGCTTTTGGAAAATAATCTAAACGAATAATTTGTGCATTAGAAAGACTGCTTGCTGGAGTAAGACCCTTTCCAGTAATTGCCAATATCGTTGTTTTTGTTTTACTGGAATCAATATAGTCAGGAAGCGGCATGACCTCGTCAAAAAAAGTCTTTGCAACAGTTTGGGCTGTTTCTTCGTCTGGCATATTCAAGGCGTCATTAACTGTTTTGTCGGTTCTAAAAGAAGAGGTAAGGGTAAAATCCAAAGATTGAATATCTATAGTTAGCTGCATAGGGAGTGGATCTGTCTTAGTCCATCGGTATGATGTGTCAGAAAGTGCAATTGGTTGATCAAGAAATTTTGCATTTGTTGCAACCGTTTTTGCCTTATCAAGGCTTAATAAATTTGGAGTAGGCTGCTCGAGCTTGTATACCGTTACTCTATCGGGTAGAGCAGGCAATGTACCAGAAAGCGTATTAACATTGTAGGAATAGGTAGACGTATTAAAGCTCTCTGGAAAGGAAAGCTTGTCCAATTTGCCAAATGCAACAGTAGGAGGTGCTGGTGGGGTTGGAGCAATAATATTTTTAATAATAACGCCAATATTAAAGAAAACAAAAAGAAGAATTAATGCAACAATACTTACGCCAATTATTTCTAAGACTTTTCTTGTAAGGTCGCTAACATGGGATAAATCAGCCATATATTGAGTATAGCCAGGATTTTGGGTACAATGCAAGGTATGGTACGTACCCGTATTGCCCCAAGTCCCACAGGATATCCCCACATAGGGACTATCTACCAGGCGCTTTTTGACTGGGCCTTTGCCAAGAAAAATAATGGTATTTTTTTTGTGCGAATTGAAGACACAGATAGAGCTCGGTTGGTAGAAGATGCAGAGGAGAAGATTTTTGCAGCCCTTGACTGGTTTGGCTTAGGAGAAGGTGAAAGTCCAAGAAAAGGAGGACCATACGAGCCGTACCGTCAATCTGAAAGACTGGAGATTTATCAGAAATATGCGAAAGAGCTTTTGGAAAAAGGTGGAGCATATTATTGTTTTTGTTCGAAAGAAAGACTGGAGGAAGTGCATAGCGCTCAAGAAAAAGAGCATAAAGCAACAATGTACGATAAGCATTGCAGAAATCTCTCAAAAGATGAGGTACAACAAAAATTAAAAGAAGGAATAGGGTATGTTATTCGTCTTAAAATTCCCGAAAATACAGATATTGTCGTAAAAGATGAAATTCGTGGAGAAATTCACTTTGACTCCAATCTTATTGAAGATACAGTACTTATGAAGTCCGATGGTTACCCAACGTATCATCTAGCTTCTGCAGTTGTAGATGATCATCTTATGCAGACTTCGCATTTAGTACGTGGGGAAGAATGGTTGTCTTCTCTTCCAAAACATTGGGTTTTGTATGACTACTTTGGTTGGGAAAAGCCATTATTTTTTCATACGCCCGTGCTTCGAAATCCCGATAAGTCTAAATTATCAAAAAGACAAGGTCATACAAACGTTAGTTGGTACCAGGAAGAAGGATTTTTACCAGAGGCAATTCTAAATTATTTAGCACAATTAAGTTGGAGTCATCCAGAAGGCAAAGATATTTTTTCACTTGATGAATTTATTTCCTTAATGGACTTGAAAGATATAAAGCCTGTTGGTCCAATTTTTGATATTGTCAAACTTTCCTGGCTTAACGGACAGTATATACAAGCAATGGAGTTAAAAGCGTTAAGCGAAAAGCTAAAAGCTTTCTACCATGCTGACTCAGAAGTTCTTAAAATATTAGAATCAAAACAAAATAATGCACTATTAGAGCTTGCCAAGACGAGAATGAAAACTCTAAAAGAATTTAAAGAGCTTGTGATTCCGATAAAAGCAGAATTAAGTCCAGAGGAAAAAGAAGTAGCAAATGTATTTAGGCAAAAGTTGGAAGCAATTACCGATTGGAATAAAGATGCTATACTAAATGTAGTTAGGGAAGTTATTAAAGAGAAAAAAATAAAAGGGAGCATGTTGTATAAAGTTACCACAGGATACGAGCACGGACTGCCGCTTCCAGAGTCTCTAGAAATACTAGGAAAGGAAGCAATACTAGAGCGTTTACAATAAGCTATGTTAGAGAAAAAAGCTCATTGGTTTTTTAATATATTTCTTTTTTCAATTTCATTTCGACATGCTGCCAGGGGATTATGGTGGGGTCTTAAATACAATCAAAATCTCCGGTTTCATTTTGCCGCTGCAATTGCTGTTATTTTTGTGAGTATTCTATTTCACATCAACGCATTCGAAATGGGTATTTTGGGCGTTATGATTCTTATTGTTATTTGTACGGAAATGATTAATACAGTGGTTGAGGAGATGGTTGATTTAATTACCACAGAGCACAGGCAGCAGGCAAAAATAGCAAAAGATGTTGCTGCGGGAATGGTACTAATATCGGCAGCAGGATCGGTTATTGTTGGATTCTTAGTCTTTGCGCCTCACATAATACACTTTTTTATTCCAAGTTGGCCATAATTCATAGCAATAGCCTCCCAAATTTGGTAAAATAGGTTCATAATGCGGGATCATCTAATGGTAGGATAGCGGACTCTGAATCCGTTCATTTTGGTTCGAATCCAAGTCCCGCAGCTAACCTTACTTTATCCTGAATAAAAACTTCATTTAGCTTGACAAAATAAGCTAAATCATGTGTTCCAGAAAGTATTTCTTGATAGGTTGGCGCTTCGTCGAATAATACGTCAAAATGACCTGCCTTACTTATAGGATTAGATTGGTCTAGCAATAAAAACTCCATGTGTTCCAGAAAATATTTTATGTATGCCATAATTTCCCTTATCTCCGTAGGTTTGTTTCCTTCTGTTTTCTCCTTTTCCGTGAGTAACTCAGCTACTTGCTCTTCTATTTTTACTAAATCTTCTTCCATGTATTTAATCGCAACTTCAGAAGTGAGGAATTTTATTTTATCTACTGTCATCTTTGCTTGTGTTTTTAATTCAGCAATTCTCATATCAATATTTACATCATCTTTATGTAATTCTTTCTCTCTTTTCTCCCATTCTGCAATAACAGCTTGAGCCAAAGCATCAGGATAGCCAGGAGCAAGTTTAATTGTTTTAACAAACATCCTTATGGTTTTCTCAAAATCATCTTTTGGTACTCTAAAATAATGGCCTCTTTTATTACAATGATATGCGGGATAGTATTTTCCAAGTCTTCCTCGTGAAGCACTTCCAAATAATGGTCTCTCACAATGAGGGCACATAACATACCTCTTATATGGAAAATCAGGATTACGAACTCCTTTTTTCACTAAATATTCTGGCGGTTTCCTCTTATAAATTTTTATTTCTCCGTTTTCTTCAGAAATGGTCATTTTACCTTTATTTGCCTTATTAAATAGTTCAACTGAAATTAAACCATTAAATTTTGCCTTTACTGGTTTATCTTTTGTCCAATTATCGTAAATAACCCCTGCATATGATGGAGTCTGGATGTATTTCCATAATCCTTTAATATTCAAAGGATTGCCACCATGTTCTCTAATTATTTTTGTTCTATCTTTTGGATCTCTGACATAATCAATTCGAGTCTTAAACCCCAGTTTATTTATTTCTTCAACAATTTTATGATCGTCTAAAGTACCCCTTGCTCGCAGTTCAAACATTTTAATAATCCACTGAGACTCAATAGGATGGGGCTTAAGAATACATCTTTTCCCATTAGACGTTTCTATTTTTTCATTAACATATCCAAAAGGAGCTTCTCTCACAGAGTATCCCATCCTGGAATAACGAATTTCTGCGCCGATCATACGAGACATAATATCTCGCATTTCATCCTTAGCTCTTTCTGCTTCGAGTATTTCTGCCTTTTTTGTTGGTGAATAGACACTCCAATCAAAAGCCACTCCTAAATGTTCAAGAGTATTTACTTTTTGTGAACTGATAATGCCATAGATATCAACGAGTTTTACAGAATATCGTTCTAGCTGCATTTTCAAATGATCATAGCTATATGATCCACCTCTAGTAAAACGGTCAATTGATTTAATAATAAACAGTTGAATATTATTCTTAGGATTTTTGCAGTAGTCTATTGCTTCCTGCATTGGTTGTTGTTCTTTAGATGCAGACTCCATGAAAACAAAGAACTTTTTGATATTAATGTGATGAGTTAGTGCGAAGCGTTCTATTTGCTCTTTTTGGGCTTCTGGAGAATCACCATCTGTCCCTTGTTTCGTAGAGGAAACGCGAATTGCTGCAACTGCATTTTCAACAATTAAAGATTGATCCATATTATATAAGAGTTTTTAACAACTTTTTTCCATTTTTTTGATCTTAT
>DASQJJ010000034.1:0-20249 GCA_035631115.1 Candidatus Eiseniibacteriota bacterium | reverse complement strand
AAGTAAAATCCGGAAGAAAATCTTGCACCCGCATTTATTGCATTAAGAAAAATATCGAGAAAAAAGACTTCTTTATAGCGGAATGGAGGCATTGTATACAATACCTCCGAAACAATAAGAAAAATACAGGCAATAAAAAGTGGAAAAGAAATTGCATAACTACACACTAAAGAAAAAAGATACAACACAAGTACTGTACTATATGCTGTCCGTACAGATATATGATTACTTGCAATAGGTCTATCTCTTCTCAGAGGATGAAGACTGTCATATTTTTTATCGGTAATATCGTTGAGTATATACGAGCCGCCGGCAATGCAAGGGCCAAGAATAAAAAAACCTACACAAAGCAATGGAAGATTATTTACTGCGTGTGGGACAAGAGCTGCACCGAGAAGTATTTCTGCAGCAATTCGTACCCATGCATTAGGACGAAGAGAAAGAAAAATAAGAAAAAGATTATTCATTATCGAGATTCATTTTTAAAAACATACACAACAGGATGGTCATAGACAGTAAATGCTTCTTCTGCAATAGTATCTGAAAATGTAATAGGAATACCTAAATAAGAAAGTGATGGAAAAGAAGTAAATACAGACACTTTTTTATACGAAAGTTTTCCATTAAATAAATCTCGATACCATGCACTTGTCTTGGGATAGAGATTTTTGCTTTCCATTATGCTGCCCCATCCTCTATTAGAAGACAAAACAAGATAATCTCCCGCGGTAAGTTGCTGTTGCATAATCTGCCATTTCTCTTTACTTTCCTGGTCAAATACATGTAATAAGTCAATAGTAAATCCTTTGTCATTGGAAAGAGGAAGTGGGTCATCCCAATATTCTCCAAGTATCGTGCTCCCCATGGGAATTGTGTTGTTTATCCAAATCGATGCAGTAACGCGCGTATGGGGCTTAGTATAAATAGATAAAAAGGAAATAGGCCACACAACAATCCAAAGAATACTTACGAGAATAAAGAGTATGTACGGTTTTTTCTTAAGAAAGGCTGCAAATCCTACTCCTGCAAAAAGCGCAAAAAATGGATACAGAAAAATAAAATACCGCATTGTTTTAACATACTGTGTAGATTGGTAAAGAAAAAAAAGAATAACCCATGCAACAAGAGAAATAAGAATAAGCCTTTTGGTTTTTATAAGAAATACAATTCCCCAAACCAGGTACGCAAATAATCCTAATCCAATTCCAAAAAAGGCAATATTAAAAAGACTAAAAACAACGGGAAGCTTATTTATCCATTGAATATTCGGAGGGTATAAGCTTTGAGGGTTGGCATACGATGTAAGATTATGGATGCTTTGTAAAAATGAAGGAGAAATGTGTATATCAAATACGTTTCTTGATGCAAAAAGATATGGATCTGCAAATCGTACGCTAATATAGCAGCTGAGTAAAAAGACAATAAGAAAAAGGGGCAATTCTTTTTGTATTTTTCTTTCTTTGAAAAAAGGAATAAAAAGAAGAAAAATTTCCAGTGGAATAACAGCAAGTGCATTTATTTTGCACGCAATAGCAAGGCCCAGTCCTACGCCAGACAATGTAGCCATCCACAATTTTTTATAAAATACACAATAGAGAAGGGAGCATATAGAGACACTAACAAAAAAAGAAAGAAATATATCTACGGTAAAAAAATGAGAAAGCTGTATTGGTAGGACAGAGAGTGCATAAAAAAATGCAGAAAAATATTTTGTTTTTTCTGGTAAATGAAATTTTTTCTGCAAGAGTAGTGCCATAAGATAAACAACGTATATGGTGAATACGTCAAAGATGCCAGATAGTATTCTTCCTTGAAGGGTATATTGGTCGTATAGCTGGGTATGTAGAAGGAGTGCAAGAAGTGTATTTATAGTAAGGGGAAGTACTCCATATACAAAAAATCCAAATCCTAAAAATGATGGACTAAGAGGAGATGCAGCAGGATTAAGATAGTCTAGGACATGTGCTGGCAGAGTCTCCTTAAGTCCTATCATGGTAAGAAATCTCTCGTCGGGGTGAAGGTGAAAATTTGCATCCCAATTAACATTGTAAAGACGGAAGAATGTCCCCAAAGCAAGGATAACAAAAAGTATGACTATATTTTTTAATTTCATTTTTTCTGAAATATTGTTACAAATGGGTGGTCAAAAACAGTTGCTGTTTCTTCAAGATGATAGATTGGATTTCCAAGGTAGGCGATTTTGCAAAGTATGCTGCATGGCGTTGCATATGCAATAGAAAATCCATACGCTCCATTAAATAGCTTTGTATACATAATATTTCCTCTTGGAAAATCTGTCGGGTTTGTGAGTCTTGTATGCCATAGGCGCTGGCTAGGAGAAAGGAAAAAGCCACTCGTCTGGAGAAGTAGAGGTAGTTGGTTTTGTGTAATTTCATCTTTTTCTAAATCATAAAAATTTACTATTTTCCCACCAGGAAATACAGAGAGAAATGGAAGTGCACCTAAATCGTATGGCTCTATAATTGTTGATTTGGTTGTTTTGGGAAATGTACTTGCAGCAAGCCTACTGTCTTTTGGATATACGGTAAAGAAGAATGCACATGCAAAAAGAAGAGAGAGACAAAAAAGACTACCAGAAATAAAAAATAATTGTCGAGACCTTAATTTGCTCAGTGCGAGAGCAACGAAGAGGTATACAAAGGGGAGAGTGGGTACCATATACCGTGTCCATTTTACAAAGAGAATTGCCTGGGACAAAAAAAGAAGTAAGAAGAAAGAAGTAAGAAGTAAGAAATTGGCGTTTCTTGTTTTTATTGTCTTATACAAAATAAAAAGAAAACTAGGGATAAAGAATAGTTCTATACATGGGTTGAGTAAAAAAGGATAGATTTTTGTTAGTTGAAAGAGTATGGGAGTTGTGCCAAAAAATGATTGTGTATAAAAAACAGGAAGTGTTCCAACGGCAATTGCTCCTTCGTATGCAAGAGCACTTGTGTATGACATTTTGTCGAGAAAGAAAAATGGATTGGTTACTGCAAATATACCAAGAATAGAAACAAGATAGATAGAAATATATACATACAATCGTTTTTTTCGAATGGGGACTGAAAGAAGAATAAGAAGAAGCGGGATTGGAAGAAAGACAATACTTGATACCTTAATACTTATAAGTGCTCCTGCAAGAAGTCCCATACGTAAAGCGTTTTTCCGTGAAGGGTGTTGGTGAAAAAGGTAGCAAAAATAAAAAAACCATAGAGAGAAAAACGTAAGCCACATTTCAAATGTTCCGAAATGTGCAAATTGAATAAAGCCAACACTGACAGTTGCTAGAAGGACAGCAATTATCCCAACCGTTTTGTTGTACATTTTGTATCCAACATAAAAAAGTGATGGAAGAAGAAGAAATGAAAGGGTTGCAGAAACAAATCGTATAGTGTAGGTAATTGTTAAAAAAGAAGGTTTTCCAAATCCAGTAAGAAAAGAAAGAAGAAATCCTGTATATATGGGAAGTCCTCCATACGCAAAAAAATGCGGATTCCACTGTGTAAAAGAAAGGCGTGCAATAGACGACGAGATATTATTTTCATCTGGGTGAAAAAAGAAAGGATACCCCCAAGTGAGATACGAAAATCGAAAAATGCCACCAAGAATGAGGATAGATATAAGAAAGATATTTTTTTTGAAAAAGTTCATAGTTATTAGTTCGTAGTTCATAGTTTTTCCATGAACCATGAACTCTGAACGATGAACAAAATTATTGAGAAATTACCCCTGCTACTTTTTCTCCCAATTCTATTGCATAATTTGTTCCTCTATCCCATGGATACACTTGTTGAATATTTGCAAGAAAAACATTTTTCAGTGGCGTTATTGTTGGAGGCATAATTTTTGAATAATTTGTTGGAATAATAGGTTGGGCAAATGGAGTCTTAAACATATCAAAACCAATAATGTCTTTTTCGTATCCGGGGTGCAACTCACTCAGGAAAGGATGGAAAATTTCCATAAGTTGTTTTTCTGTCATGTTGTAGTAGGGGTGCTTGGGAGATAAATAATTTCCCAAATAGACAATATGCTCGTTGTTGTAATGCTTCTTGTCCATAAAATTTGTGTGCTCTACAACTGCCATAATTGGTGACTGAGGTTCGCAAATACTCAGCCAATATGTGTTATCGGTAAGAAATTGTTTTTTAAGACGAAGAACAATTGTCATTGCACCAATTCCTTCTAATTTTAATAATCGTTTTTGGTATTCTTCTGGAAGTTGAGGAGCAATTTTTAAGAATGGGAAAGAGGGAATCGTTACAATAACTTTATCAAATTGTTCTTTTTTTCCGTCGTGGGTTACATAGGTTTTACCATGCTCTTCACTAATTTTTGTTACCTCACTTTTATAATATGTATGACCTCCTAGTGCATGTATTTTTTTATCGAGTGCTTTGGCAAATTGAAGAAATCCTCCTTTTGGATATGCAAGACTTGGGGTTCGCTTTTTTATTCTTGCCCAAAACCATGCTAAAGAAATAGTATCGGCATAACTTCCAAATTTATTGGTAAGTTGCGGTTCCCAAATAAGCTTATATGCTTTTTCTCCCATTGCCTTGGGAAGAAATTCTGTGGCTTTTACTTTTTCCATATGTTTCCAAAATGGATTTATTTTGAGCATGGCAAGTGTTTCTATCATTCGCAGCCTATCGAGTAAAGATAATTTAGGAAATGTAAGAAATGCTTTTGGAGAATCAAGCTGATAACTTTCTCCATCTACGTACACAGATGTTTTGGGACGGGTAATACTAACAGGATAGTCCAACTCTTTTGCTAATTGTAAAACACTCGCATCATTGGTAAACCAATGATGGTAATAACTTTCCAGACTCCAATCCCATTCCTTTTTTTTGTATCCGAGTGCAAGACCACCTGGTACAGACTCTCTTTCAAATAATGAGACTGCATGTCCTTTTTGACTTAATCGGTATGCTGCTCCAAGTCCAGCAAAGCCGGCGCCAATTATTGCAACTTTCATTTAATTAATTTTACCCTCTCCTTGTTCTTCCTCTCCCTATGAATAGGGAGAGGATAAGAGGTGAGGGTTATAGAATGGCTCCTTTCGTAAGGACAAATAATACAGCACCAACAACAGCTGTGACAATGGCCAAAATAGAAGAAATAACAAGTGTGTTATTTCCAGTGGGAGGAAGTGTTGGCTTGGGTGTTGGAAGTCCAGATGTAGGCGCTACTGTCGGTGTTGCGGTTGGGACAATAGTGGATGTTGGCGTTATGGATGTTGTGGGACCAACTGTTGGCTTGGTTGTTGGCGTTGCTGTCGGAGACCCTGAGCCAGCCGAATGGGTTGGTGACGGTACGAGTGTTGCAGATGGTGTTGCAGATTGAGTAACCTGAGATCCACTGGCAAAAACAGTAAATGATTGTTGAATAGTTTTAAGAATTCCAGAGGAATCTTTGGAAGTAATACTAATAATATGTTGACCTACAGATAAGGGAGTTGTTGGTCGGAATGTCCAATTGCCAGACGTATCTGTTGTAACAGTTGCAGTAATTTTATCATCTGAATGAATCTCTATTGTGACTGGTTGATTGGGAAGTGCTTTTCCTTTAAATTGTGGTTGTGGGTCGGTAAATCCCTCATCTTTTTTAGGGGTGGTAATAACTTCTGTTGCTTGTAATATATCGTTTTGCGGATATGCAGGAAAAGACAACGATGCGGACGACGTCCCAATAGACGTTGTGTTGGCAATAAAATTATAATTATTTCCTATGGTAATAAGAGGGACAGGATTTGCCCCAGATAAAGGCACTTGCGCTTGTGACTGTAACTTCCCATCGGTTGCGAGTATTTGCATAATTGTTGAGTCGGAAAGCACCATAGGGGAGGTTGTATCGGCATTAAGCATAGTATTCAGTGGGACAATATACACGCCGTTGTTTTTGACAAGTGTTGATAATGATTGACCTCCTTTTGTCGTAACATATATAAGTGCTTCTTCTGGTGCTGTACCGTTAACCCCAAGCAATTTTCCGCTTAAGGGAAGTGTTGCCGAGGGACTCGCAATTGTTTCTTGTACTGTTTTGGTAGAAAAAGGACTTCCATTATTCTGATACGTTGTAGACCCAGACGTAATAGAAAAGACATATTGCGTGTTTTCTTTGAGATTTTTTACAGAAATGCTATGCAGCATATACAGCTTTGGCACACCAGACTGTTGATCTCTTTCATCGAGAATTATTTGTGGTTTGGCAGTACCACTTGCAACAGAAATTGTTCCAATAACCTTTGTTTGCGTTTTGTAGGTAACAGTAAAAGAAGATGATGAAACATTTGTTATTCGCACATCTTCTGGATTGTCTGAAGGAGCAGCGCCTCCCAAGAGAATAACTCCTGTTTGGACAAGATAGGATGTTGTAAGGACTGCTAAGGCAAGAAGAAAAAGTCCCAAGACTGTTGGAATTTTTTTATTCAAAACAGATTTGTGTGTCATTGCAGCGTTGCACCCCCTGTTGCTATTGTTGCGGATTGCGTAGCAATTGGCTGTGTTGGTACTGGATTGGCAATAACTTCTCCTGGTATCTGCGGTTGAATAACACTTAATGGGACAACAATGGTTTTATTTTTCATTGCATTTATTGTCTTGGTGTCAAAGGACGGCTTAATAGAGGTGATTGCCTGATTGGTGCTTTCACTAATTGTAGATGTGAGAGAATTATGCAAAATAGTAAAAGCAATCCATGCAAAAACAACAACACAGACAGATCCTAAGAAAAAAAGTATTTCTTCTTGTTTCATAGACTTTCTCCTTGCTTAAAATATGTTCTTCCCCGAATTGTTGCACGAAATGTATTATCTATTCTTCCAACTTTGGAAAAATTCACACTGTCAAAGGAAATAAGTCTATTAAAACTTGCCATTTGGGTCATAAATTTTTGTAAGGTTGGTAAATCTCCTTGTGCTTCTATGGTAAATGCATAGGCCAAATATTTTGCTTTTGCTACAGTGGCTGGAGAAAGATCTATGGGTAAGGTTTGGACTCTATTGAGTTGCAAAGCACTTTGCTGGGCAATTTGATGGACTTGTCCAATAAGTGTATCAATTCCCGGTGTTATTGGTACTGCAGAGAATACCGGATCCAAATCTGGCTCAAGCTCTGAATACTGCGTTTGAAGAGTTGTAAGATTGGCAATTTTTGTTTGGAGTGAATCATGAATAAATTGACTATCTTCCAGTTGTTTTTGTAAGTCTGCAATAGTCGCAAGTGTTGGATTTATGGCAAAAAGTCCAAAAAAAGCAATGGTGATAAAGGTAAGAGAAAGTGTAGTAAATTGCTTTACGCGTTTTTCTTTAAAAGTTGGGACTATCGAGAGAAACAACTTACTTTCTTTTGGACTCACCATATTTTTTAATGAAAGTGTTGGTAATTTCATAATAATGGCTTTGCTGCTATTTTTTTCATAAAGACGGTAATACTTATCGCAATAGTTCCTTCACTTGTTTTGTTTTCTAATTTATCCAGACTGACTCTGTCTACTGTTGGGTATCCTTTAAGTTGTTTTACCAAAGACGAAAGAGAGACAAGAGAGGGGATAGAGCCTTCCATATGAATATTTGTATTGGAAAGAGCAATACCGGTCAGAGTCATGTCGGAAGGTATTACTTTGAGTATGTCTGTAAATAGCTTTAAGTCCGAAGCTGTCCCATCATTAATATTTTTTTCTAGCGTGAGTCTGTCCTGAAGATTTCGATACACTGATTCATTCCTCTTAAGAAGAGTAACTATTGCCTGCTCCTGCTTGATTCGGTCGTGTAAATCTACAAGCTGTCTGTCAAGACCAAAGCGGTATAAGAAAGCGCCAAGGGCAACAGCTTCGGTAATAATCACCAAAACACGCCCAATGGTGAGGGCAAAAGTAAGAATCCTATCGGATAAATGTTCGCCACGGTTTTTGGCCAAGTTAATACTTGGCGCAGTATATTTTTGCATCCTTATTCTAGTCTAGAAGTCCTGGGTATTTTTGTCAAAGACCTACATATGTTATAGTGCCTCTATGGCAAATGTGATTAAAGATTGTGAAGGACAAGTTATGCATCCACAGGATCGCGTCATTATTGAAACAGAAGATGGTAGAGTGTTTCAACTTGGCCCACAACAGCCTTTCCAAAAAGGAACACAGCTCACAGAATGTGGACTAAAAGCACGAAGTGATAGAATTACTTACTGCACTACCTGCCAAAGGCCATGTAGAAGAGCTAGTTAAAGGGTTTTTAAAGACTAAGGATATTTTTTGTTGAGAATGCATACCCTCCAAATGGAATAAAATTAAGCCCTACTCCATACAAAAGTCCAGCTTGCATCCCGCGTCTTCTGGCACCAAGTCGGGCTAATTCAGGATAGCTCAGTTGTCCATCTGTTTGGGTACCCAACTGGCTTTTATGTGCTTGGAATGCGCGAATACTCTTTTCTATTGCTGCAAGACTAATCGGAAGGATTGTATTAACAGAAGAAAGAGTATCATGATTGTCCCCCGTATCTTGCGTTATACTTTTCCATGTCTGGGATCCTTGGGTATCCATTTCATACACAGAAACAGGTTGCGTGTATGCAGGGACTTTTCTTCTAAAAAATCCCTTACGTGTTATAAATGGTTGGGCAGGGAGATTGAAAATGGCCCATTGTGCAATATCGTGGGTCGCAACGTGATCTAGATGATAATCGGTACTGCTTGGGATTACGACAAGATTGGGTTTTTGCATGCGAAGCTCTCTTAGAAGTCGTCTTCCTGCTTTTTTTTGTTGATGGGATAATTCTCCATCAGAAAATCCTAAAATATGCGCATCTACTCCAAGAATATGTGCTGACTCTTTAAATTCCCTTTCCCGTATTCGCGCAATTTTTCGCCTGGAAGAAATTGTATGAGAGCCAAGATCTCCTTTTGTCAGGGCAATTAATGAGACATCATGTCCTTGTTGAGCAAGTTGTGCCGGCAATCCAAAAGGAATATGCTCATCATCCGGATGAGCCAAAATAAATGCTATTTTTAGTTGTTCCTTCATTTTTCCACATCCTCCTCGTCTTACCGTTCGCCTTCGGGCACTATTCGTGCGTCAGCTCTCGGAGCGACGTTAGGAGGATTGTGTGCTATTTTTATCCTCCTAATTTTGGAACACAAAAAAACCCCGCTCAGCGGGGTTATACAGATGCACAACAAACCCGCCTTAGAGAAGGGATTGTGCGCAACAAGTAACTACAGAATAGGTCATATTATTTTTTTCGTCCAGAGGACGATCGGCCTTTGGCCGACTTTTCCTTTACTGCTTTTTTAACTGTTTTTGTTGCAGATTTTACGGTTTCTGTTTTAGATTCAGATTTTTTAGGAGAAAGAAGATGAGCAAGTCTGGATTTTACTCGTGCAGCCTTATTTTTATGGATAATATGCTTTTTTGCAGCTTTATCTAAGAGACTGGATGCTACACTTACAGTCTTTGCTGTAGGAGAAGCAACTGCCTTTTTAACAGCATCTTTTAGGAAACTTTCTGTTTTTGCGCGGACAAGAGTCCTTTTTTTGTCTTGTTTTAATTTCTTTTTTGCTGATTTTATAACTGGCATCGTACTATTTTACCATGTTATACTATAATGCGCAAGCTATATGGCCACTAATTTATTACAAAAAGGCATTTCTTTACTCCTTCGCCAACAAACCAACATTCTTTCTGCAGCCTTTATTATTATGGCAACAGTCATCCTTTCCCAGCTTCTGGGCTTGGTAAGGCAGAGATTTTTGGTAGGTATTTTTGGTGCATCTAATACTCTTGGAGTCTATCTAGCATCCAGCAGACTTCCAGACTTTCTTTTCCAACTTATTATTGCAGGAGCCTTATCGAGTGCATTTATTCCTGTGTTTTCAGATTATTTGCGTAAAAATAAAGAAAAAGAAGGACATGCATTTGCCTCCACAATTCTCTCTCTTGGCTTAGGAGTATTTTTTGTTTTGTCCCTTATTTTGGTTATCTTTGCGGAATTCTTTTCCCACCTTTTGGCTCCAGGATTTAGTAGTGGACAGATTAGTCTTATGGCTAATTTAATGAGAATTATTATTGCAGGAGAGCTTTTATTTATTATTGGAAGCTTTCTGTCTGCAGTACTTCAGTCCTATAATCACTTTTTTATTCCTGGCATTGCGGCAGCACTCTACAACTTAGGCATTATTCTTGGCATGGTCTTTTTGTCACAGTGGATTGGTATATATGCGCCAGCTGTTGGGGTTATCATAGGGTCTCTTATTTTTGTTGGTTTGCAGCTTCCTCTTATTCGAAAAATTGGATTTACCTATCATCCGAAAAGTCTAAAAAATATAGAGGGATTTAAAGAAGTCATCAATCTTATGTGGCCTCGTACGTTGTCTCTAGCAATTTTTCAGAGTGGCACACTTCTTACAGTTACATTAATTTCTTTTTTAGCCGACCCGGGAAGAAGTTATGTTATTTTTGACTACGCTCAGACTTTGGCTTTTGCACCAGTTGCGCTTTTTGGCCAAACAATAGCACAAGCTGCATTCCCAGTACTGTCCCGACAACGGGAGGATTTGGAAGCATTTAAGGCAACTTTTATAACCTCTTTGTATCAAATGCTGTATCTTGTTTTACCTATTTCAGTGCTTTTTCTTGTACTTCGCATCCCAATTGTCCGGCTTATTTACGGAGCAGCACAATTCGACTGGCCAGCAACTGTCCTAACAGGTCGAGTTATGGGATTTTTTGTAATTTCTCTTTTTGCTCAGGCAGTTATTTATCTTATTTCTCGTGCGTTTTATGCACTTCATGATACAGTGACACCACTTATTGTGGGAGCACTATCTACTGCGGCCATGCTTATTGCTGCTGGCATAATGGTATTTTTTCTCCACTTTGGCATAACGAGTATTGCCATAGCATATTCTTTTGGCAGTATTTTACAATTTGTTATTCTTTTTGTTGTCCTTCATGTTAAGACAAAAGGGTTTCATAAAATGCGGCTTTTTATAACACTATCTAAATTATTTACAGCCACTTTTTTTACTGGATTTGCACTGTACATCCCTATAAAGTTACTGGACCAGTTGGTTTTTGATACCACCCATACAGTAAATCTTATTCTTCTCACGGGAATTTCTAGTATTATTGGACTTTCTCTGTATGTCCTCTTAACATGGTTATTCCAAGTACAAGAAGCCAGAACATATTTGTTAATTCTTAAGAAGTTAGGGAATTGGAGAGAAATTTTGGGTAGGTCGGACGAAGTAATAGATGGTGCCAATCTAAAGGTTTAGGTAGAGAAAAATTCTACAATCTTTTCTGCAGCTTGGGTGGTGTATGGTTCTTCATGAAATCCATGATCAGCCCCAAGAATAAGACTAAATTTTTTTTTGGGATTTGATAACTTTTCAAAAATTTCAACTGTTAAAGGATGTGGGACTAATGCGTCATTATCTCCATGAATAATTAAAAGATCTTTTTGCCATTTTTCTAGTTCTTTATAGGGAGCCATGGTTTTCATTTCTTCATACAGCTTTTTCCCGAGCCGATAATTTCTACTGCCAATTTCCACAAAACCTTCTTTGTTAAGTGCTTCTATACCTGGCAAAAAATGTTTGCTAATTGACCGATCATAATCCAGCGATGGATTTAAAAGAAGAAGTTTTTGTATGTTGTCTATATGCTTCGTGGCATACAATGTTACCGCAGCACCGCCAAAACTTGCACCTGCAAGATAGATTGTTGTATTGCCTTGGTCTTTTACATAGGCAATAGCAGTATCAATATCAATTTGTTGCCCACTAACGCTGAAATCTTTTACTGAGTCCCCAGTTGATTTGCCATTTGCCCGAAAATCAAAAAGCAGTAGAGAAAATCCTTTATTATGCAGCATTTCTATAGATGCAAAAAAAGCATCTTCTCTTTCTTTTCCAACCGCCAGTCCATGACAGAAAACAATACTAATGCCATTGGTGCCAGCGTAGTAATTGGCATCTAATTCAAATCCATCTGGGGTTTTAAGAATAATGTGTTGCATAGCACAAGAATTATATCAGATATCTATTAGCCTCGAATTTTGGTAGAATAAGATACTATGGATCAGAAAAATATTAGGAATTTCGCCATTATTGCCCATATAGACCATGGGAAGTCTACGCTATCTGACAGATTTTTGGAAATAACCAATACTATTCGAAAAGACATTCTTGGAAAGCAGGAGCAATTTTTAGACCAAAATCCTATTTCTCGTGAAAGAGGCATTACTATTAAATTAGCACCAGTACGAATGATGTACACATTTGGTGGCACTACGTATATGCTCAACCTAATAGATACACCTGGTCATGTCGATTTTTCTTATGAAGTAAGTAGGACCTTAGCTGCATGTGAGGGAGTTATTTTGCTTGTTGATGCGACAAAAGGAGTGCAGGCCCAGACAGTTGCGCATTTACGCGCTGCTCAAAAGCAAAAGCTGGTTATTGTCCCAGCAATAAATAAAATAGATATGCAAGGTGCACAATTAGAAAAAACCCTTAAGCAGTTGGACAGCCTTGGATTTAAAGAAGAAGATATTCTTCTTATTTCGGCCAAGACAGGACAGGGGGTAGAGGAGCTCTTGCAAAAAGCAATTGCCGACATCCCATCTCCTCAAGGAAGTGTAGATAAAAATCTCCGTGCCCTTATTTTTGATGCAGTTTTTGACGAGCATAAGGGTGTTGTTGCTTTTGTTAGGCTCTTCGATGGAATCGTTACGACCAACAATCAAATAGAATTACTGCAGACAAAGACCAAAACAAATGCTATAGATGTTGGATTTTTTACCCCCAGTCTTGTCTCTTCAAAAAAATTATCTGCAGGAGAAATTGGATATATTGTGACGGGAGTTAAAGATATTCGACAGGTCCGGGTAGGAGATACAATAAATTTAAATAACTACCCAACAGAGCCACTTCCTGGATACACAACACCAAAGCCTATGGTATTTTTTGGTGTCTATCCTAAGCAAACAGACGAGCTGGTACCCCTTCGAGATGCATTGGGAAAATTAGCACTTATCGACGCATCTCTTACTTTTACCGAAGAATATTCTGCATTTTTAGGAAGTGGATTTCGTGTAGGATTTTTGGGACTTTTGCATGCAGATATTTTTAAGCAAAGACTCCAGCGGGAATTTAATTTAGATCCGCTTTTTACCTTGCCTCATGTATCGTATGAGGAAATAAAAAATGGATCCGAAGTATCCTACAAAGAGCCATATATGCGTCTTTCTATTTTTGTCCCGCAGGAATATGTAGGAAGTGTTATGACTGTGTGCCAGAAGAAAAGAGGAGAGCTTATTCATATGGAGTACCAAGATACGAATGTTGTTATGGAGTACGACATGCCGTATGCAATGTTTTTGCGGGGATTATCCAGTGATTTAAAAACAGTCACTTCTGGATTTGCCAGTGTAGATTATGAGCTAACAGAATATAGGGATGCAGATCTGGTAGAAGTTGGCGTGCAAATTAATGAAACACCAATCGATGTGTTGTCGGAGTTGACATACCGAGAAGATGCAGAACACGTTGCGCGAAATAAAGCACAAAAATTAAAAGAGAATTTATCTCGGCAGCAATATAAGCAGGTTATTCAATGTGTTATTGGCGCGCGAGTGATTGCCAGAGAAGAAATTTCTCCGTATAGAAAAGATATGTTGGCCAAAATGAGTGGAGGAGACGTAACGCGAAAAAATAAGCTTTTGGAAGCACAGAAAAAAGGAAAAAAGAAAATGTTTGGTATTTCCAAAGTAGAAGTCCCGCAAGAAGCACTTTTTGAAATGATGAAAGGCGAATAGGCCAAAATCCCAAATCACAAGAAACAAGTAACAAATAATATCCAAAATTCAAAAAAACAATTGTAATTTGGAAATTGAAATTTATTTGTATCTTGGAAATTGTATCTTGGAATTTTCTTTTATAGTCCTGCAACTACTGCTAATCCTACCACCGTAAGGACCGCTCCAGCTATTCCAATCAAGACAAAGGTTTCTCCTGGTCCTGTTGGTGGGAGTTTGTTGCCACCTGCTGCTTGAGTAAGTGCTTGTGCTCCAACTGCAATGGTTTGCTTACAGGTTGTTTTATCGCTTGTTGCTCCACCTGTTGTGGTGAGGATAGCACTGGCAGTAAAGCTGCCATTGCCATATGAGTGGGACATTTGACTATTCACATTTCCTGTGCCAATGCCACTTCCACTCGCAACGGTGTCGGTTGTGCCGTCTCCATAATCAAGAGTAATTTTTGAGATACTATCGTTGCCCGAGCTACCAACTGTGGTAAAGGTTACTTGTAAAGGTGCATCGCCAGATTTTGGATCGGCAGTAAAGCTAGAGCACGCAACAGAAAGGGTCCCGCCTGTGCCGCCTGTACCACCTGTTCCACCAGTACCTCCTCCCCCTACACTTCCACTAGAGTCGGTTGGGGTGGGGACATCAGATGGGGTTGGTGATGCGCCTCCCCCTTGGTTACCAATGGTAAGGGATAATGGGATGCCTGCCTGAAAGACATTTTCTGCTGCTTGGTCTGCCGCACCAACAGACAATGCCTGATTTGCCGGTGCAGCAAGGAAAATAAGTTGGGTAGGGACTCCAGCATCGGTATCTGCTTTTGCAACCAAATGGACAGTAATAATATCTGTTTTGGTCTTGATAATTGCATCTTTATTTTGTCCAACAGACAAAGTACCTGTTGCAGTACACAGACTACTAGTGCAGGTAATTGTTGGCTCAACCAACTTTACATATTTACTCGTATCCACATCAAATGGCGGAGAGTCTTGGTCTATTTTTGAAGGGTCGTAGGTAAAGGTAAATTTTACAAAAGACACTTGATTTGACCCACCTGGATCTACTGCTATTTTTTCGTCAAATTTTGCACCACTTGCAACACTAGTTGGTCCGTCGAAAGAAAATTTTGTAACAGGTGCTGCGCCACTTGTGGAAGTTGTCTGATTTTGTAAGACAAAAATAGTAAGAGGAAGACCAATTAACAACGCCAAACCAAACCCAAGAAAAATGAGCTTTTTAATCATAGTCTTAGCATATAAGTGTCAATCTAAAAATGCAATATAAGACTCTTGAAAAAGATAGCCTTATTTGGTATAGTAGGTTCACTCTTCCTGCTCCGGAGTAAATTTTATGAAAGTACAACCTTTATTTGATAATGTCTTAATAGAGCCGTTAGAAGCAGAGACCAAGACATCCTCTGGTATAATTCTTCCTGACTCTGTAAAAGAAAAACCACAAATGGGTAAAGTTGTTGCTGTAGGAAAAGGAAAGGTAGGTCCAAAAGGAGATGTGCACCCAATGCAAGTACAAGTTGGAAATGTCGTGATGTACAAAAAATGGGGTGGCAACGAAGTAAAGGTAGATGGAAAAGACATGACATTGGTAAGTCAAGAAGATGTGTTAGCAGTAGTTGAAGAAACAGAAATGGATTTAGCTTTGAAATTAGTTAAAAAACATTCTAAGAAAAAATAAATTATGGCTAAACAGATAAAATACGCAGAGGAAGCAAGACAGGCTCTAATAGAGGGTGTTAATAAGCTCGCCAAAGCTGTTGTAACAACTCTTGGACCAAAAGGCAGAAATGTTGCCCTAGATAAAAAATGGGGTGGGCCAAGTGTTATTCATGACGGTGTGTCGGTTGCAAAAGAAATAGAATTGCCAGATGCATTCGAAAATATGGGTGCACAAATGGTAAAAGAAGCAGCAAGTAAAACCAATGATGTTGCAGGAGACGGGACAACCACAGCAACAATTATTGCCCGTGAGATCATAAATCAAGGTATGCAACGCATTAATGGTGGATACGATCCAATGCAGCTTAAAAAAGAAATAGAAGCTGGTGTAGAAAATGTGTTAACAGTAATTAAAAGCATGAAACAAGACGTGAAGGGAAGCGATGTGAAAAAAGTCGCAATTATTTCCGCACAAGATGAACAAATAGGAGGTTTAATAGCGGATGCATTAGATAAGGTTGGTAAAGACGGCGTTATTACAGTTGAAGAGGGAAGAGGACGCGAGATGTCTGTAGACTATAAAGAAGGAATGGAATTTGATAAAGGGTATGCATCTGCATATTTTGTTACCAATCCAGACAGAATGGAAGCAGAAGTAGAATCCCCATATATTCTTATTACCGACAAAAAAGTATCCAACTTACAGGAATTATTACCATTCCTCGAGAAATTAATTAAAGTCTCTAAAAATCTCGTTATTATTGCAGACGACATAGAAGGCGAAGCACTCGCAACCTTGGCAATTAATAAAATGAAAGGCACATTTAATGCACTTGCTGTAAAAGCACCAGGATTTGGAGACAGACGAAAAGAAATGCTTCAAGATATTGCAACACTTACCGGTGGGACAGTAATTAGTGACGATACGGGAGCAAAATTTGAAAATGTCGAGCTGTCTGACTGCGGACAAGCAGATAAAGTATGGGCAGATAAAGAAAACACCAGAATCATTGGCGGTAAAGGTGTAAAGAAAGCAATCGATGCACGAGTTGCTACGCTTAAAAAAGCAATTGACAGTGCAACAATTGACTTTGATAAAGAAAAACTTCAGGAAAGACTTGCAAAACTTTCTGGTGGCGTTGCAGTCATTAATGTTGGTGCAGCAACAGAAATAGAAATGAAAGACAAAAAAGAAAGAGTTACAGATGCTGTTGCAGCAACAAAAGCAGCATTAGAAGAAGGTGTTGTTCCAGGTGGAGGAATTGCGTTGTTTAATGCGAGAAACGTTTTGGTTGCGGGGCATAATAAGGTTGAAATGGATAAAGGTTCGGGTCAAAAACAGGTATTTGAGACTACGGATTATGTAAATGCCGGAGGCATGATATTATATTTTGCCTTACTCGCTCCTTTACAAGGAATACTCGCTAACGCAGGGGTTAATATTCAAAATACTATTCAGGAAATAGTAAAGGCTCAAAATCCAAATATGGGTTATAACGTTATAACAAATAAAGTAGTTAATATGTTAAGCGAAGGTATTATAGATCCCGCAAAAGTTACTAGATTAGCCCTAGAGAACGCTGCGTCAGTAGCGACTATGGTATTAACCACAGAGGCACTGATTACCGATATTCCAGAAAAAGAAAAGCCTCAAATGCCTGGTCCTGGTGGAATGGATGGAATGTACTAAGTATTACGTATCAAGTATTAGGTATTAAGTATGACCGCTGAGAGGCGGTTTTTTTGTGGCTTAGCGTCTTCGTCCTCTTGTGCTTCTTTCTCTTCTTCCGCCGCGTTCAACTTTATCTGCTAATCTATTTACTCCATCGCGTGTAAGATCTCGAGCATGATCCGTAATGCTGTCATCTACTTGGCTCGCTACATCGCGTCCTGCAAGCATTCCTGCATTGACTGCATCACTATGTAAAATGTGATGTCCATGTGGTAAAAAATGTTGGTTAAGAGCATCTCCAAGATGTCCTCCAAGATCTCCGCCGCCATGTATAAGAGTGGGATCTATGTGTTGATGTGCCTGATTTGACACAATTGCTGCTGCGGCTATGGCAGCGGGAAGTGCTAGCTCATGCAAAACGCGTCCAGCAATCTGGGCTCCTCGACCCGGTTCTTTATCGCTTCTAGTTGCCATACTTTGGATATACACCCAGCTCTGTGGAATGTCAATAATAGGGTTAATCCTGATTCTTGGTTACTCTTCCATGAGGTCGTCTATATAGCAGTATTTCCAATGTTCTCCTTTTTCAAAAGACTTAATTACTGGATGTTTTGTCTTGTGATAGTGCTTGGTGGCATGTTTATTTTTGGATTGGTCACAGCACCCAACATGTCCACATGTTAAGCAAAGCCGTAAATGAAACCATGTATCTCCCATTGCAAGGCATTCTTCACAGCCTTTTGGCGTATTAGGTTTTACATTTTTCTTTGCCTTTTTTAAATGCTCACACAAATCCATATATGTAGTATAGCTTATCGTATTGGTCCTCCGCCAACAGTTGCCTCTATTAGTGCTTCTGTTTTAACAGTATCATAATCACCTAATAATTTAAGTACATCTGCCGGAGCATTTGACATCTGAGTATTTGGTGGAAGAGGTGAAAGCTTGGTATCTGCATATAATTGTACTCTTGGTTGGAGGGATATACCTGTAGTGCTCTTTAACGTTGGAGAAAGCGCAGCAAAAACAGCATCAAAGTCTAATCGGGGAGTATAGGCAGGATTACGAGCAATAAGTCGTAGCCAAATATCGTATAAATATGATTCGCTAAGACCTGTTGGGCCAAATGTCCCATCGGCATTTGCTTGTCTTGTAAGCGCAACTTCATGAACAATCTTCATATATTCTTGTTCGACGCTAGTAAGTGGTCGGTCGGGGTATGCTCGAGAAATTGTTGTTAAGTCAATTGTGTCTAATTGTGGTGTTTGCCCTTTGGATGTTTTTTCTACTGCTTGTCCGAGTGCGGCAACTTCCGGATCGGTAATTTCTCTTTTTACCTCTCCTCCATAGTTGGGAAATGATGCCTCATCAATAATGGCTTTCAGTTGAGGATCGCGATCTAAATCCAAATACGTTTTTCCTCGAAGTCTTGTTTTCACGTCATCAGGTGTTGTTTGTAGTTTTGCAGCAAGTGCTTGTAGGCTATACAGTCTTCCATTGGCAATAATAATTTCTGTCCCCAATTGCTTTTGCATAGTATCGGAAAGTACAGCCATAATTGGTTGGAATTCAAGGCGTGGCTCTATATGGACAGATTTAGGATCGTCTGGCGAGGGGAAAACATCACCCGATGTAAATACTGGTTCTACCAATGCTTTGAGATTTAATACACTTAATCCCGGTGCACTAGGGTGATTAAGAATATCCCGTGCTCCTTGTGCAAATGCAGTATGCGGGTCTTTAATATTGAGAGCCTTTAATCTTTCTACATCTGCTTCTTGTGCCAATGCCCTAAGAGCGTCTCTTGGTGTTGTAGCACTAGAAACATCTGAAGAAACCCCAGGCGTAGGTTGATCTTTTGGTGCAGGAGTTTGTTGTTTTGGTGTTTCTTTTCCTGGTGCACCATTTGTTGGATCTTGTGTTTCAGGCATAAAGGTATTGTAACTTGAATCCTAAATCAAATCCATATATTATTAAGATATGAAGGTTAAGCAATTACTTCTTACTCCACTTCTCTCATCTGTTTTTACTCTCGTTCTCTTGCTTTTAGTTAATTACTTCCTTAACCATTCCTGGAATTTGTTTGCAGGGAGTAGTAATGCTCAGCCTTTTACAGTTACTGGGACTGCAAGTATTTCCCAAAAGCCAGATAGCGCAACAATTTCTTTTGGCGTTACTAAAAGTGCAAGTACCCTTGCAGATGCACAAAACCAAGCAAATACTTCTACCAACAAAATTGTCGCAGACCTTAAAAAGTTGGGGATAGATGAAAAAGATATTAAAACAAGCAATTACAATTCATATCCTGTGTATGATTCCAATACTAAATTGACTCCTCGTATTGCACAACCTATTGGAGGAGGGACAAGTGTGAATGGCTATACAGTAAGTGAGAATGTAGAAGTAACACTCAAAGATATTACCAAAGCAAATACTGTTATTGATGCAGTTACCAAAGATGGAGCAGAAAATATAAGTGGTCCCAATCTTACTTTTTCTCAGGCAACGCAAGATAGTCTTACGCAAAAGGCACGACTAGAGGCAATAAAAGATGCAAAAAGCAAAGCAGAATCTTTAGCCTCTGCTGCAGGAATTCGATTGGGAAGAATTACCAATATCCAAGAAGGCAGCGAGCCATTCCCAATACGACCAGTCATGATGTTAAAAGCTGCAGATAGTGGAAGCGCAGGTTTGCCAACCCAAATCCAACCAGGGGAAAATACCATTACCTCTACGGTTACTCTTAGTTATCAGACTTGGTAACTCGCTTGTCATCTCGAGCCAAGTCGAGAGATCTCATTTTTTCTTCCTACTTTTTGTGCCAACAAAAAGGTAGCAAAAAGTTCTCGCCTGACGCTGCTCGTGCTTTCAGTACTCGTTCGTTAGTCGGGTGATAACACCCCCTCCGTGTTCACGGATTCCCCCTGACAACTCACTCGTACTTCATGCACTCCGCTACGACGGCGACTGGGAACCGTGAATCTATTTACAGCGGAATGGCGAAAAATATACAACTTCACCCATTTCGTATTTGAAATTAGAAATTAGAAATTCTTATATCAAGAATCTTGAGAGGTAGTCCCCAAGCTCTCGAGT
>DASQJJ010000033.1:0-4887 GCA_035631115.1 Candidatus Eiseniibacteriota bacterium | reverse complement strand
CTGCAAGGACTGTTAAGATAAGAATATGTGCACTGCCTCCTGCTGCGGCAACGCCGAGTACAATACCCAATGCATTTACCATTCCATCCTGACCGCCTAAAATAACATCTCTAAGAGGATTACCAAATTTATGATTTTCCTGGTGATTTTTATGATGATCGTATGCTTCTTGCGTTGGACGAAGAAGATTTACTGGAGTTGGCATAGGATGAGTATAACACGTTGTCCGAAGTATCTTAAGTGACTTAAGTCACAGTTATATTTTCTGGAAGTAGGCAACAAATTCACTATTGCCTCCTTTGCTGCCAACTAAGGGAGACTTTACAAATCCTTTTGCAACAACAGGAAATATTTTTGGAAGCATTTCATAGACTTGTTTTGCGACCAATTCTGCAGTGTCTTCTTCTAACTTTCCTTTATAAAGTAATTTTTTATCTGCTTCGTAGTGTGGTTTGATGAGGGTAACAATAAGACCATTCTCTTTGAGATTCTCTAAAATATTTGGAAAGATTTTTTCCTGCTTGGTCCAAGATGTGTCATTGGTTATTACATCCACTTTCTGGGGCAATACAACGTGCATAGCATTCGTTTTTTCTAGTACAACGACTCTTTGGTCGTTTCGAAGTGTCCACGCAAGCTCACCGTATCCTGTTTCGACAGCGAAGACTTTTTCCGCGCCATGCTTGAGAAGACAATCAACAAATCCGCCAACACTGCTCCCAAAATCTGCACAGGTAAGTCCCTTTACATCTATGTTGAATTCTTTGAGTGCGTAATCTAATTTTTCTCCAGCGCGAGATGCAAAGGATGTATTCATATATCGTATTGTACGTCTATTGTAAATGGCTCCTGAGTGTTTTCTTTTCTATCCAAGCAAAGGGGAATAAGCCAAGAAAGATTGGACATAATGCTTGTTGGTAAGTCTTTAATAGAAAACCACTCTATTATTTCATCTGTCTGAGATGTTTCTTTCCCAAAAGAGTCTTGATACGTAGCAAATAAAACAGATGTTTCAAAAATTGAAGAATGAAGTGTACCAGCCAATTGCCAGTCAGCATTTTTTGTTGAGAGTCCTGTTTCTTCTTGCACTTCTCGAGTAATGCAGTCTTGAGGAGTTTCATTTTCTTCTATTTTGCCACCCAAGCCATTCACTTTTCCCATCTGCCATTCTGGACGATTTTTGTGAATAAGCAGGACTTTCTTAAGATCTTTTGAGAATAGGAAACCTAAGGTGTATCGTTTCATTTCTGGGCGGAGAGGACAGGATTCGAACCTGCGGTACTTGCGTACGACGGTTTAGTAAACCGTTCCCATAGACCACTCGGGCACCTCTCCAGTTGTGTAATTTTATCATTTTAAGAGAGGCTTGAGAAGTGCGGAGGAGACAGGATTCGAACCTGCGCGAGCCTTACGGCTCAAGGGAATAGCAATCCCTCGTAATGGACCAGCTATACGACTCCTCCAGGTTGACCCATTATAACGAAGGATTAGATTCTGGACAAGGCCTGCATGACAGTATTACTCTTAATCAATGGGTCTTTTAGATATTTTTTTTCCAAAAAAATGTGTGGGATGTGGAAAGTTTGGGGACTATATTTGCTTTAGTTGTTTTACAAAGCTATCTACTTCAGTTGCTCCTCGCTGCTTAATATGTGGTAAAAATTCTTTTGATGGCATGACCCACCCAACATGTGTTGGGAAATATACCATAGATGGCTACTTTGCCGGTCTTAATTACAAAGGAATTGTAAAAAAGTTGCTGTATCAATTTAAATATAAGCCCTATCTTACGGACTTGCATACAACACTGACAGATTTACTTCATGATGCACTTATTCAAGACGAATTATTTCACAATCTTCTTAAAACACAACCAATTGTTGTTCCAATTCCACTGAGTAAAATAAAGCTGCGCAAAAGGGGATATAACCAATCAAAACTGTTGGCAAAAAGTCTTGGGAAACGGTTAGGTTTGTCCGTTCAAGATCTACTCATCCGAACAAAAGAAACAAAACCCCAGTATGGACTAAAACGGGAAGAAAGAATTGTAAATATGAAAGACGCCTTTGGTGTAAATGAAAAAATAAAAAATAAAAATGAAAAATTGGGGACAATTCTTCTGGTGGACGATGTGCTAACAACAGGGTCCACGCTTTTAGAAGCAGCAAAAATTTTAAAGAGAAGTGGATGTAAAAAGGTGTATGGAGTAGTCCTGGCCCAAGACTAAATGAATCGTTTATTTCGAAAAGCAAATCCAGAATGAGTCTTTAAATATTTCTCAAAATCTAGAGCTTTCTTTTTAGATACAAACGCTAAATAAAATATAAGCCTGACAGGTCTAAGATTTTTTGTTGATTCTACATTTCCTTTCTCATGATCTTTGAGCCTTGTTTTTAAATCTTCAGAAAAGCCATGATAATAGGTTTTATCTTTTAATTGAAGAATGTAAACATAATACATGTTTATACAATAACAAAAAGTCCCTCTTCGTTCTTCCGAACTTCGAAGGGACACTTCTTATCTCAAGATAATGTTTGCCTAAATTTATGTGGCTGTGCCACCGCGTAGCTCTTAACTATTTGTTAAGAGCGAAGTGTGGAGATGTCGATCTATGACGATCGAGTCCAAGGATGATATTTAGCAACTTCTACAAGCGTATTCTTTCTATTATTGTCGAGGCATCCTTTTCCGAAAGACAGGAATGATGCTACCAAGGTTATAAATTCGAATAATAAAACAACCAATTTTATTATCAATTCTCTCAGCTAAATTAGCCTAAAGGACTCACCGAGAAAAGGCTCCTATAGACGCAACCGTTAGTTAGCGTATGCCAACATAACTGGTCGATATTGCTTTGGTTGCGTTGCCGCAATCAAAGCTTCCGCGAATTTTACTCCGCGTTCAAATGCTGTTGCATTTATTTTTGATTCTGTTTAACGACAACTCATCAATGTCGGCTTGCAGTTGTTAAAGAACATGTCTTGTCGAATCAGTTCATCCCCAAAAAGAATTTCAAATGTCAAATTTCTAATTTCAAATTCTTGGTTGCGAATACTGATTGTTAAAGTTCTTGGTCTAGCTCTCTTTTTAGGTCTTTTTGCTTTTTACTTTCCTTTTTCTGATACTCTTTTTTACCTTTTCCCAGAGCGATTTCGAGCTTGATTAGACCACCTGTAGTATATAGCGAAATGGGCACTAATGTCAAGCTTGCCCCATCTAATTTGTGCTTAAGATTAAGAATCTGAGCACGGTGCAAAAGAAGCTTTCTTGTGCGTCTCTCATCGTACAAATCAGGACGTGCATACTGATAGGGGTAAATTGCTGCACCAATAAGATACGCTTCCGAGCCCATGATGCGCACATGGCTACCAGTTAGGTCTGCATGACCTAATTTAACCGCTTTTACCTCTGATCCCAGGAGGTTAATACCAGCCTCATAATGCTCTTTTAGCTCGTAATCATAACTTGCCCTTTTATTGCTGATTTTCATATTATAATGGTGAGTTTGTCGAACCAGCTTTATGATACGCCAAAGAGATCTGCGAAACAAGGGAAGCGGCACTTATTTTAAGTCCAATTGGTAGACTGTTCCAGTAGAAAGAAGATAGATTTTTTTGTCTTTTTCTGACACGTCCATTCCTATTGCAGAGCGAACCGTATCCGATGCATATTGTGCAACAAAACTTCCATCATCCTTTTTAAGTACCACGACGCGAGCATTCCCTTTATCCAAAATATAGATATTATCAAAATCCACTGTAGTGAAAATTTGTGTTGGGCCACTTAGCGGTTTATCTAGCCCGCTTACCGTAAGACTATCTTGTTTCCCTTTTGTATACTTCGTAATACTTCCATCGGACGCCAAGACCCAAATAGACCCATCAATTGTGAGATACACAGCATTGGTTAGGTCTGGATTTACCCCATCTGCAAAATAGGTTGCTTTTGTTGTACCACCTACATATTTTATAATCCCATCTTTCGTATCAAGAAGATACAAATTGCCAAGGTATGCACCCAACCCGCCAACATTTTTGTAGTCCCCATTATTTTTTATAACCTGCTTAGAAGCCAGGGTTTTTTTGTTGTATTGGGTAATTCCTGTATTATCTGCAGTATAAAAATTGGTATCGTCTTGTGTAATATATGCACTATCATGCTTTGCTGCAAATTGCAAAAGAGGGGAGGCAGTATCTGCTGCTTTCTGTGCAGTTATGAGAGGCACTTTTTTTGCGTCAGCAAGGGTCTTATTTGCCTGAGCAAGTAATGTGACAATTTGTTTTTCTTCCTCTGAATTGGCAGGGAATTTGGGCTTTGCATCGGTAAGCTGAGTGACAACACTTTGCAAGTCCTCTATTGCTAAAGATTTATTCAAATCCAAGAGTCCCAAAGACTCGTCATATTTGGATTTAGCTGGTTGGTAGAGAGATTGGAAAAGCTCTTGCTGCTTGGCGGCATTTTGCCGCATTTGAAATACAAAAATACTACCAATCATGACAAGTCCCAAAAGTACTGTGATAGTAAGGAATAATTTTTGTCTATGAGAAAAGCCTGGTCTTCTTGGTGTCCCAAGCGGCTTTTCAAACCCAGGAAGTTTTTTGTCTTCTGCTCTCTCAAAATTGCTTACCTCTGTATGTACCGGAGCTGCTGGTGTCTTTTCTTCTTTTTCGCGAAGAGGTTCTTCTTCATGTTGAGGATGCGCTATTACTTTTTGTGCATGTGCCAACTCTTCTGGGACAGCTTGATATGTTGCCTCGTCTTCCTGGTAGGAAAAAACAAGAGCAGATGCATCGCCATTTTCCCCTGCATGGACTTTTGGAGCAAAAAATTCTGCTAACTCTTCCGCTGTTTTGTTGTCAAATGCCTCTGCCAGCTCGTCATGAGGGA
>DASQJJ010000032.1:0-13795 GCA_035631115.1 Candidatus Eiseniibacteriota bacterium | reverse complement strand
CTTCTCGTGTAGCCTTAATTTCCTCTAAAGATAAAGGAATAGTAAGGGTAAGTGTGCCGTCTTGTGCTTTGGCTAATATAGATTTTGACATATGTTTTTTAATCTTAAGGGACTTGGTCACAAGTTCTCGCTGAGGCGAGCCTCGCGACCCCGGCTCCCTCGCTTCGCTCAGTCCGCCATTCAAGTCCATGTCCTCTGTAAGAAAATTTGCAATTCTGAAGAATACAAATTTTCTTAGTGCGGGCGGAGGGACTTGAACCCCCATAACCTTGCGGCCAATAGGTCCTAAACCTATCGTGTCTACCATTTCACCACGCCCGCTCGTTGCCCGAACAGCTAGAGTATAGCGTATTTATAGAGAAATAGGAAGAGGATATGGGTGAGCAATCGCAAAATCACTCATGTCATTCATAAAATAGATAACACCAGATGCCCATGTTGGAGAAGATGCATAAATCTTTCCAATGTCCCAAATGGTTTGTGCTCCCCATTTATTCATATACTTCTCTCGAAGATCTTTAGAAATAATTCGAATTCCTTCGTCATAGGAGTCAAAGCATCGCATATTGCCGGGGTAAATGCCATATCCCCACGCATTAATACAGGGTTCTGCTTTTCCAAATGTGGATTCTCGTCCTGCAATTGCAGCAACAAATCTCCAGTCTAATTGGTATAAATCAGCCTGAGCAACAAATGTTGAGGCGTGCTCGGCAAGTGGAGAATCAAATTGCTCTAGGTATCGTTTTAAAATATCTGCGCGCTTGTCTGCGCCTCTTTGTGCAAGAAGAGAAGAAAACGTGGCGGACTCTCCTGCTGCAACTTCTTGTGCATAAGATTTTGCTGGAATAAGGAGTGTTACGAGAAGAAGAGAAAAGGCAATGATACTTGTCTTTACTTTCATAATATGTGGCCCAAAATTGGCCGTAAAAAAAATCCTAACGTATGCATTTGAAGGGCATACCTTAGGATCTGTATATGAGTATAAACCAAAACTATAAGTTTGTCAAGGGGTCTATCTTGCTAAATTTGAGGCTAAATTTGGCTTACAATGCAATCTAAAGTCTAAAAACGAAGAATGTACGAACTTTACTAACGGACTTGATTTCTAAGACGTCGAGCTGCTTGAGCGTATGTTACTGCTGTTGCTCGTCTTTCTTTTGCTGCCTCAGGGTCGCGTGCATTTCTTACTTCCCAGCGCATGCTGTCAGATGCATTTCTTAACAAGTCTCCCCCAAATTTTCCAAAAGATGTGTAATAGGACCTTGCTAATTCATCCGCTTCCGATGTGCCTGGAAACAGTGTTTTTGCCTCTTTGGCTCTCTTATGTTTTGCTATATGTTTCTCGGCGGCATCTCTGGCTGTGTCAAAAGCACGTATCAGTTTATCTACCATGAAGCGTATTATAAGATATATTTAAGCACGAGTCAAGCAAAAATCTTTTCTGGTGGACATTTCAGAAAAAGTTGGAACCAGATGGAGGGATATATTTGGAAATGGTATCCAGTCTTGCAGATTAGCCACGAACTAGCTTTGACGTAATATCACAGGGAAGTATTGGGACAACACATTTAGTATTCAATGTAAAAACCTATAGCTTGTATTTACCTCTACTTTTTTTTATAATTCTCCCATTGTGGGAAACAATGTTGAATTTAATAGACCAAAATTACGAGACTTACATACCTCTTCATCTTGGAGAAGAAAGAATACTATTACTCTTGGAGTATTAGGATTGAGCGAACTTGCTTTAGCTTTTGCTTTTGATAAGAAGACCAGCTTTCCAGATGGCACAATTCTTTCTCGAGAAAATGCCCGAAGACGAAAACTTTCCACACAAGAAGTACAAGATAAAAAGGCAGAAGAACAAAAAGGACAAGTCGGACCAGATATAGTTGCATTTAAAATAAATTTACAAAAAGAGGGAAGACAGGGGATCGTTTTAGATATTGATGAAACACTTGCAAATGCAGTGCTATATTTTTTCGATCAACTCCGAACCATTGCTGGAGTGAGCAAAGAAGATGCACATCTTTCTTCGGAAGAACTTATAGCAAAATATCACTACGCCCAGTTTGTACCCTATTGGAAAGATAATCCAGTGGCAAATGAGTGGATGCATAATGCACGAAATTCCAATGCAGTACAAGAAGGAGAACTTCCTATTGAAGGGTCTGTTGAAATGGTAAACGAAGTTGCGAAGATTGTTCCAATTGTTGGATATATTACGGTGAGACCCCCTGAAGTTCTTGAAGGTACTACAAATTGGCTACGAAAGCATGGATTTCCTGATATTCCTCTTATTTTTAAGCCTAATGATGTTTCGCACGCTGATGGAACACAATGGAAAGCAAAGTCTCTGCATTATCTATACCCTGAAGTCATAGGTATTGTGGATGATAGCGTCAAACTTATCCAAGACTTACCTGCAGAGTATCAAGGTACAATATACTTATATGGTCAAGGTAAGTCCCCAAGAGAGGACATTCATGTTGTTCCAGCAGAAACTTGGGGGGAAATGTATCAACAAATTCAGAAAACTACTGCTAAATAAACACAAGCATCAGAGGGATCAGGTATTGGAACCTCTTTTTGGCCTCGAAGATTCAAAAATGGTAGAAAAGCAGCAGAAAAATTAGCTTCAAGAACCATTAAGTGGACGATTAGGGACTCGCCTCACAAGTTCTCGCTGATGCTCGCCTCGCGAGCCCGCCTCCTTTCGTTCGCCTTTGGCGAGACTCCAGTCCGGCAGTTCGAGTCCTAAGATCTCATAAAAAATCTCCTACCTAAAGGTAAGAGATTTTTCTGGTGGACGATTAGGGACTCGAACCCCAGACCCTCTCAGTGTAAATGAGATGCTCTAGCCAACTGAGCTAATCGTCCAATGTGCGGACGAGAGGACTTGAACCTCCAAACCCTTACAGGCACATCCACCTCAAGGATGCGCGTCTACCATTTCGCCACGTCCGCGTAAAAGCTATTATACCAAATTTTTCTTGTGCCGACGAGAGGACTTGGTCACAAGTTCGGCTTGCGCCGCCTCGCGACCCCGCCTCCCTCTGGTTCGACTTCGCTCACTATCAATCCGGCATTCGAGTCAACTATGACAAGAAATAAAATGTACAGTCTAAAGACAGCACATTTTATTTGTGCCGACGAGAGGACTCGAACCTCCACGCTTGTGACGGCATAGCGTTCTGAACACTACGTGTATACCATTTCACCACGTCGGCAACTCGCATCATTGTACCAGAATTAGCTTCAACTTGACAACATAAATCGAGTGTGTCAGCATAGGGTTGACACTGCTTATGCGGAAGTTTTTGGTACTCTTATTATTCTTTACGCTCGCGCCTTCTTTACTTATATTAAGTATTTTTCTTTTGTCTTCTCAACATACGTTTGGGGTTTTGGGGGTAAATACGAGACGCGAAGAAAGTCCTTTTGCGTATGCTGCCCTTGCTCCTATGAATGCTGTTTTTGAAGGATCTGCAACCCTGTCGGATAAGCGCACCTACAATTTAAAAGAATATCTCTCTTTGTATCACTCACCTTTACTCAATTACTCTTCATTTATTGTAAGTAAGGCAGATGAGTATGGTATTGATTATAGACTTTTACCTGCAATTGCCATGCAAGAAACAGGTCTTTGTAAAAAAGTGCTTGCAGGCGCTAATTATAATTGTTGGGGATATGGCGTGTGGGGTAAAAAGGTAACCAGTTTTTCTTCATACGAAGAAGCAATTACTACTATTTCTCGCTATTTTGCCAAGAGAAAAGAAAAAGGAATAGAAAGCTTAGATGAAATAGGCAAAATTTATAATCCTGGCAATACCAATCACTGGAAAGAAAATGTTGCCTTTGTCATGAATCAGCTGTAAGTCTTCAAGAAACGCTGTGGTAAAATGAAAAAGTGAAAAAGCTTCTTTTGCTTCTTGTACTTATTTCTGTAGGTATTGTTCTTCGAGTACATAATATCTCTCCTTTTAAAATTTACCCAGATTCGTATCAGAGTCTTGTTGTTGCACACAATATTCTTACGTACCACAGTGTTGTTGGCTATTTAGGACGAGGCGGCATGCTGTATCCAGACTTTTTTATATGGACAAGACCAATGTATCCCCTTCTTATAGATTTATTTACTCTTATATGGTTTGATACTTCGCGTATTGCTCAGGGAATATCTCTTGTAGCAGGTAGTATTCTTATACCAGTTAGCTTTTTTTATATAAAAAGTATTTTTAAGTCATATCTTTTTGGCCTAGCTGCAGCACTCTTTGTTGCGCTGTCATTTAATCTCACTATTTGGAGTGGATTTATTATGACCGAATCAATTGGAGTGCTCTTACTTTCTCTTTTTCTATGGAGATTTTTTGCAACACTTTCAAAAGATTTCAAAATAGCATCTCTTCAGGATTTTTTTACAGGAATACTTTTTGCAGCCGCTGTATTAACCAGATATGAATATATTGTACTTATTTTCCCTCTGTTTTTTCTTCATGTTGCACAAGGTAAAAATTCACTTCCCCGTCTTCTTACAATGAGCGTTGCAGGTATTGCATGCTTTTGCGGTGTATCCTTTCTTTTTCCTTTGCAATCTATTGGTTTTACTATTTTTAGTCAGGTAAAAGACTTATTAGAATATGCTTTCGCAATTGCCATAGTATCTTTTTTTGGTATTCTCCTTTTTGTAAGAAACAAATTGTATTTTCTCAAAATTCACTTCGCAGAAAAAATAAATAAAGTAACTATAGGCATTCTTTGGATTTTTATATTTCTTGTATACTTGCAAATTCTTCACCTCCCTGCTGTACGGAATTTTATGCAGCATGATTTTTTTCTTGGCATATTTTCTCTTGTTGGTCTTACTCTTTTTCTTCTTCAACCAACACGTAGAGCATATGGATTTTTTTGTGTTACTTGCATGATATTTTTGGGTATTGTGTATCACAGGGTCAATCCAGAAATGGAGCGATACATGACGCACTTTATTCCATTTCTTCTTATTCCTGCCTCTTATGGTTTTGTTGAGACGTTTAAAATATGTTTGAAAATGTATGGAATTCGTCATCCTGGAGAGGCAACGACCTCGATAGGATCTCGTTTGGGAAAAGATTCTATCGCTTCGCTCCAGAATGACAACAAGAAACAATATGTACTGTCTGTTCTAATTTCATTATTTATAGTGGGCACTATGCTTGCCCAAGGGTGGTACAGCTACCAAGGCTTGAGGTATTTGCACGATAGCTCGTGGTACAGGACATCATACGAAGAAAAAGCAGCCCGTAGGCTAGAAAAATATATTCCCGAAAACCCTTTACTACTGGTCTCTCTTCCTGAGTCATATTATTATCATCTTCGTATATCAACACAAAGCATTGCGGGTACGTACCCATTTATTTATATAGATACTAAGAAGAATCCACAGGTACTTCTTGTTGTGGATACGCCAATGCGTAAGCTATTTCCCACATTTACAGCATTTGTGGATAAAAACATATCCGCATACAAAATAACGTCTTTTTTTGTTAACGAAAAATATCATCAAGAAGGAAAAGTAGAAAAAGAAATATATCCAATAGTTGTGTATAGTATTGCCCTGAATGATTTAGAAGAAAAAATACATAAATAAGTCATTTACATATTTATTACATATATCTTACAGTGCCACTAATTCCCCTATGCTACGCTAATACAACGAATGAAGCTGCTCATACAAATTCCTTGTCTTAATGAAGAAAAAACACTTCCCTTGGTCATAGAATCTATCCCAAAGAAAATTAAAGGAGTAAGTAGTATAAAAATACTTGTTATTGATGATGGATCTACCGATAATACTGTTGCTGTTGCCAAGCAGTTGGGAGTTGATTATATTATCCGGCATGGTCGTAACAAAGGACTTGCTCGCTCCTTTACCGATGGTATTAATGAGTGCCTTCGTCTTGGTGCGGACATAATTGTTAATACCGATGCAGACAATCAGTATCCGCAAAAAGACATCCCTCGTCTTATAGAGCCAATTCTTAAAGGACGAGCAGACATGGTTATTGCCAATAGACAGACAGATAAAATAACCCACTTCTCCCCTCTTAAAAAATTCTTTCAATGGTTTGGATCGGCTATTGTACGATATCTGTCTCATTCCAAAATTCCCGATGCAGTGTCTGGATTTCGAGCATATTCGCGAAAAGCTGCGATGCAACTAACGGTTGTTACAGAGTTTTCTTATGTTATAGAGACCATTATTCAGTCCCAGACAAAAAGAATTGCAATGGAAAGTGTCGACGTAATAACCAATCCACCAACTCGTCCATCCAGACTTTTTAAAAATATGTTTCAGCATATGCGTCATTCTGGTGCATCCATTATTCGCGTATACACAATGTATCGTCCCCTGTTAGTTTTTGTTATGGTTGGGTCTGTTATTTTTCTTGCAGGATTCCTTTTTAGTCTGCGATTTACTTTTTATCTTGTTTTAGGACAAGGTGGTGGTCACATTCAGTCCCTTATTTTGGCAGCAGTCCTTATGATGATTGGATTTCAGACTGCAATGACGGGATTGGTTACAGATCTTATTGCCATAAATAGAAAAATTATAGAAGATGTGCTGCTTCGCATAAAAAAGAGAGAATATAAAAGTGACACAGTCTTGTCTATTTCGACAAAGAGAAAACCAAGACAGCCTCGTGATACTACCTACGAGAAAAAATATAGATACATGGTCAATTAGATTACCCCTATGAGGCTTTTATATATCACAAGAAAATTCCCACCTATGGTTGGTGGCATGGAACAGCTTAGCTACGCGCTGTCTCTTGAATTTCCCAAGCATGAGCCAACAACGCTACTTACCTGGGGAAAATCGCAGAAATATCTTCCATTTGTTGTTCTCTACTTTTTTGTGCGGTCCCTGCTTCTAATTCCCAAAAAAAAGATAACACATATTCATATTGGAGATGGTCTCCTTTCCCCTCTTGGTTTACTCCTTAAAATCATTTTTAAAATAAAAGTAACAAGTACTATAGTTGGATTAGATGTTACCTTTAATTTTCCAGGGTATCAGTTGCTTATTCCTGCATGTTTAAAGCGCCTAGACAAAATCATTTGCATAAGTAGTGCTGTAAGGGATGAGTGTATTGCAAGAGGTATTCCAGAGGAAAACTGTATAGTTATTCCTTGTGGTGTGTATTCAACTGACTGGATAACGCATGCAACAAGAAGAGACCTAGAAACAACGATATATAAAGATATTGGAAATAAAAAAGTTATTATTACTGTTGGAAGATTGGTAAAAAGAAAAGGAATTGCGTGGTTTGTGCAATATATTATGCCAAAGTTGGAAAACACTCTATATTTAATAATTGGTGAGGGACCAGAAAAAGGCAAAATTAAAAAAATATTAAAAAAATTGCATCTTCAAGAAAAAGTAATGCTTCTTGGAAAAATATCGGATGAAGAATTAAAAATAATTTACAACACTGCAGATGTTTTTGTTATGCCTAACATTCCCGTGTCTCACACAATGGAGGGATTTGGCATAGTTGCTATAGAAGCAAGCTCTACTGGTCTTCCTGTTGTTGCGTCAAATATAGAAGGAATTAGCAGTGCAGTATTGGATGGTAAGACTGGGTATCTTGTAGAAAGTATGAATGCAGAAGAATTTATACATGGAATTAAAAAAGCACAGATACTTGATAAAAAAGAAATTGCAGATGCTACAAGACAACACTACTCCTGGCAAGAAATTGGAAAAGAATATATAAAGAATTTTGAATGAAGAAAAAATTAAATATTGGAATATTTACATATGATTTTTTCCCCATTTTTGGGGGACAAGGAAGACATGTTCATGAAATATATAAACAAAATCTATTACATAATGACGTCACTATGTATATATTCTCACCTAATATTAACGAATTTAAAAATCATATATCTACATTTCCAGAAACGAAAAATAGTAAATTTAAAAACATTGAATACTCGGTTAAGTTACATAATGTATTTGAAAAGCTTATTAAAAAATATTCTCTTAATATTGTCCATATCCATGGTGGTCCTGGAGGAATTTTTTTGTTTAAAAAGTTATCTGTTCCAACTATCTATACGTCCCATCATACCTATTGGCAGCAATACACATACATAAAAAGTCAAAGCTGGAAGTATTTATTTTACCTATTAGAGAGACGTAGTTATAAATTAGCCGATAAAATCATTTGCGTATCAATTGATACAAAGAAGATTTTACTTAATCATTATGGAGTTTCAGAAAGTAAATTATCTTATATTCCTAATGGTATAAATCTTGACAAGTTTGAAGAAAGGAAAAAATTTGTTATGAATAGTAAGAACATACTCTATGTAGGTAGGTTAGATAAAAGAAAAGGAATCAATTTTTTAATTGAGACGATGAAAACTCTCAAAAATTCTCATCCTGAAATATTTTTACATGTTATAGGAGATGGGAAAATCAGAAAACATTTGGAGTCTCTTAGTAAGAGAGATGATTTATCTATTAAATTTTATGGATACATATCAGACTCAGAATTAGAAAAGATATATCCTAAGATGTCAATCCAAATAGTGCCTTCAATGTTTGAGGGATTTGGGATTAGTGTATTAGAAGGGATGGCAAATGGGCTTCCTATAATCGCAACTAATGTTGATGGGATAAGAAGCATAATAAAAAATAATAAAACAGGATTATTGGTTAACTATGGCGATGTGCAAAGCTTGAGTAAAGCAATATTAAAACTTTTAAACAATAAAAAACTCAAAAAAGTATTAAATATTAATTCTCAAGTACTTTTAAAAAATTATGACTGGAACAAGATCTATCTTAAAACAATTGATTTGTATGAAATGTTGGCTAGTAAGATTTTATATGAATATAAAGGATAAAAGTATTTTACTTATTCTAATTCCAATATGTGTGATTTTTCTCCTCACTTATTCTTGGTTAAGTTTTACATCGCAAGAAAAATTTACATCTCCAGATGAAAATGTTAACCTCTTTTTTATAGAAAAATATTCACAAACTGGTAAATTGAGTTATTATGAACCTTTGAATAAAATTACATTTGGTTATACTCGTCCAAGAAATTCTGTATCTGTAGGAGATAAAGTTGTTCCAAATGGTTTTACTGGAATGTATGTTGTCTATGGGACGATAGCAACGATTATTCCTCAAGCAATATTATTTATCACACCACTTTTGTCAATCTTAGGTGGTTTATTTTTGTTCGTGTTAACTTCTGCAATTTTTAATAAAAAAGTGGCATTAATATCTGTTTTATTGCTATTTACATTACCCCCATATTGGTTCTGGAGTAGTATGAGTATGTTTAATAATGTACCCGCAACAGTATTTTTTATAGGAGGAATTGGTTTTCTCTTACAAGGATTTAAAAAAAACAGATTTGGGTTCTATCTGGCATCAGCATTATGTTTTGGTTTAAATGAATTTTTTCGATTTACAGACATCATATATCTATTGCCCACAATTGCCTTATGTTTCTTTTTTAAAAAGCAACTAAACATAAAATATCTATCTATAGCATTGATATTTTACGTAATGACAATTATGCCTATTTTTCTAATTAATAAAGAATTATTCGGAAACTTCCTTTCGTTCGGTTACACTCAAAGTAATTCAACTCCAGGGAATTTTGTGGATCAATTTTTAGGAAAAATAAGGTTATTTTTATTACCTTCAGGATTTCATCCAGATAGAATTGAAAGTAATTTTTTCAACTATTTTATCTCATATATTCCATTTGCTTCCCTACTTGTATTATTTGGTATTCTATATGAACTTTTTGTAAAAGAAACTAAAGAAGTTAAATTCTATGTCATTTACTATTTAATTTTATCCGCTTGGATCCTTATTTACTATGGCAGTGGAATTTATTGGGGAATCAATAACTTTTCCATGGATGCGTCATACATCCGTTATTTTTTACCAATATATATTATGGCAATTCCAATAGTATCAAATACATTATTTTCTTTACATAAAACGCTATCATTATTTTTTATTGTTGCTATGATAATAATTTCGGTACTTAATACTAATTTGCTTAAGAGTGGACTAGTGGATATAAAAAAAAGTAGAGATATTGTATACGCTCAGAGTGTAAGCGTAACTAAAGTAACAGAAAGAAATTCAATCATAATTACAACCATGTCGGATAAAATTTTATTTCCCGAGAGGAAAGTAGTAATCTATGGCCCTGGCTATGATGCAAATAATTTCAAATATAAAACATTAGTAGAAATTGTTTTAAATCTTAAAAATAAAGGAGAAAATACATATATACTAAATGATCGGAATGATCTAGACATAAAGAAATTAGTCACACTACTGGAAAGCCACAAAATCTCTTTGAGAGAAATTAATGGTTTTAGTGGATTATATAAGATATATGATAAAAGTTAAAAAATTAAAAAGTATATTGAATTTTAAAAACCCCCTTGTATACATTGTTATATTAAATTGGAATGGCTATCAAGATACAGTTGAATGTATGGAAAGCTTACTCCGAATTAAATATAGAAATTTTAGAGTTGTATTAATTGATAATGCTTCAGAAAATAATGAATATGATAAGTTGATAAAAAAATATAAAGAAAATTCTAACATTCACATAATTAGAAATAAAACAAATATTGGCTTTGCTGGTGGAGTTAATGTAGGAATAAAATTTAGCATAGAAAACAACGCTGATTATACATTGCTTCTAAATAACGACACTATTGTTGATAAATATTTTTTAAATAACCTTATAGAGGTGACTCAACTTGATAATAAAATTGCTGTGCTTTCACCAAATATATATTTTTATAATAAACCCAATTCAGTATGGGCTGGGGGATCTCAAGTAAAATATTTTTTCCCACCCATTTCTAATAGTTATAAAAATGATTATCCAGGGGAAGTAAATGAAGTTACGGGATGTTGTATGCTAATCAAGAACAGTGTTTTTAAAAAAATTGGACTTTTTAGAGAAGAATATTTTGCTTACCAAGAAGAAATGGATTTTAATTTTCGCGTGATCAAAAATGGTTACAAAATATTCGTTGTCCCAGGATCTAAAATTTGGCATAAAGTATCCAGTAGTACAGGTGGGGGTTTTAATAAAATAATTGCTTACTATAAAATGAGAAACAAAGTTCTTTACGCAAAATTTAACTATCCTAAATATTACTGGTTAACATATTGGTTCTACATTTTTATTTATTTTTTTTATCATCAAATTAATTCTGTCAAATCAAGTAAATTTGATACGTCGAAAGCGCTTATGTCAGGTTTAATAGATGGAGTTACTAATAAATACTTTAAAAATAAATCATTCTAAATATATGGCTATTTCACTAAAACATAGTTTTGTAAATTTGACACTCTCGCAATTGACCTTTATGGTATCTGGATATATTGTTAATATATTCTTGGGTAAACTACTTGGGCCCAATAACTATGGAGTCTATGGAATAATAGTATCCCTTATTACTGTAGTAAACTTGACGCAGACCGCAGGACTACCACAGGCTGTAGCAAAATTTTCAGCAGAAAATGAAGAGAGATCTGAGGAAGTATTAAAAAGTGGTTTAACTATCCAATTTTTTTCAACTTCTTTTGCATCACTTATTATATTTTTATTTGCATTACCTATAAGCCAAATCTTAAAAGATGCATCTTTAACTTCTTACATCCAGCTATCTGCATTAATATTTCCTTTGTATGGAATTTTTTCTTTGTATCTTAATTATTATAATGGTCTGCATGCCTTTGGAAAACAATCATTGATGAATGTTCTGTATTCCATAACTAAGCTGTTAACCATATTGATTCTTGTTTATTTTTTTCATATATACGGTGCAATTATTGGTTTTATTATTTCCTCATTTATTCCTCTCTTATTTTGGTTTCATATTCCAAGAGCAGTAAAAAACTTTCCATATAAGATATTAGTTTTATTTTCCCTTCCTCTTGTAGTAATTGCTATTTTCGCAAATTTATTACAATCAATTGATTTGTTTTTTATAAAAGCGATAACAACATCTAATAATAATGTGGGATTCTATACAGCAAACCAGAACATAGTGGAAATACCATATTATGCTGCTATATCCCTTGCCACAGTGTTGTTTCCTAGTATTTCGAGAAAACTAAGTAAAAATTTACACGATGAAGCGAGAGAGCTTATTGCTAAGGCTCTTAGGTTTGCTCTCTTAATTCTTATTCCAAGCATATTACTTATTTCTGCAACAAGTGGTAGGTTATTGTCATTCTTATATTCTGTAGCATATCATCCCGGAGCATCTTCTCTTTCCATTCTTGTTATAGGATCGGGATTTTTTACACTCTTTATTATATTAACAACTATAATTAGTAGTGCTGGATCACCCGGTAAGTCTGCAATTCTCTCAATACTAGGAGTAGCGATTAGCTCGATTCTCTGCCTATTTCTTATTCCTTCTTTTGGGCTTAATGGCGCAGCACTTTCTACAACAACTGCTGCGGGAATTGTAATGTGTCTAGCGGGCGTATTGGTATACAAAAGATTTCATGTCCTCTTTGATATATATAGTGTTGTAAAAATATTTGTTGCATCTTTTGCAATCTATTTGCTTGCCAAAAATATTCCAATAACTCCCCTTCTTCTTCCTCTTCTCTATGTATTTCTTTTTGCAGTGTATGCAGGAATTCTATTCCTCTTTAAAGAATTGACAAGAGAAGATGTTGATTTGGTAAAGTCGTTGATACCAGGAAGGAATAGAAAGATTCTGGACAAGCCAGAATGACGGTTCTCGACCCATTCGACAAGCTCAGGGTAGGCATGCTCGAACAAGAATATATGAAGATTTCTAGATTAATTGGACAGTTTTTTGGGATTGTACTATTGGTATCCCTTGTTGGTTATATTCTTATAAGTAATTTTTCTCCTTTTAATGTAACAACAGAATATTCCTTAACAAGTAAGACAAATGCTATTTCTCCATTAGGCCCAAAAGACAGAGTGGGAGTGCAAAGTGTTGGTGGGCAAAAATTCTTTGTCCAAAAGCACGACCTTATTTATTTCACAACACCTATGCCTTTCCAGTACGACAGTGCAACTGTGCGAATAATATTTCTCAACCAAGAGCCAGACCAGACGCTCTCTCTTGGATTTCAGGACCAGCCTCTATGGCATTATAATACCCAGCTTTTCGATGTCCCTATCCTTAATTCTCTTACCTGGAAAAGAATTGGCATAAATCCAACCCTTTATCAACGTGAACCCAATTATTCCTCGGTAAGTGCTTTTCTTCTTAATCCTCCAACAGATAGTCTTATAGGTACTTATTCTTACGATACAGGCATAGGACAAAGTACAAATGATGTAAAGTTGCCAGATTATACTCCCTCTTCGCAAGATACTATTATTTCTACGCCTCTTCGTGGAAGACACGTCTTATATGCATATCTTAACAACGAGCCATTTCGTATGACTATAAATAAACAGGATTTAAATTGGTACGAAGACCCAGATCCAATGAGTATCAGTATCTATAAAGACCATACCCTTGTCTATTCAGCCCAAATAGACGATGATGGCATTACCGATAATTCTAAAAAGTCTCTTCCTCCCCAAGAAGTAACTATAAAAAATCCCGGTCCGGGACTGCCCGAGCCAGGAGTATACAAAATTATTCTTGATGCCAATTCCGATACAGTAATTACCCGGATAGAGACAAATTTACATAAAATTGTTGTCCAAGGAAATATTTTCCTCGCTGGTAATAAGGAAATATATAA
>DASQJJ010000031.1:0-2358 GCA_035631115.1 Candidatus Eiseniibacteriota bacterium | reverse complement strand
AGAGAAAGCCTCTCCTCCTAAAAGAAGTGACCTCCGTGATTTTACGCCGCTTACAGAACGTGCTAGTGGCAAACATTCAGAGCGTATGCTTACGTTAGCTGGAATAGGTGGAGAAAAAGACCTATCCGGCACTCATGTGTTAGAATTAGGATCTGGCTCTTTAGATGCTTTCCATTTTCGAGCAGAATCTGTTGCTCAGAGAAATGGACATTATTCTGCACTTGATATCGATAGAACAACAATTGCACAAACACAAAGCGAACTACAACGGAGAGTCTCCGCAGGTGAAACAGATTTAAGAAATATCGATGTCATTGCTGGAAATGCCTACGAACTTCAAGGAAACTTTTTAGGAAATCAGGATGTGGTAATAATAAATAGGATTAGTGGCGGAGCAACTCCCCAAGAATGCCTCAACATGTATGCCCAGCTCCAACAACTCCAAGCCACTCAACCCAACCCATCTCTAGAAAGAGCATTAGCATTTCTTGGTCAATTTAATAAAAGATTCCCTGATGACGCCGATATGACAAAAATGATTGAGGGTCCAAATGGTAAAGCACTTGCGCTACTCACAGCGTTTCTTGCATTAAAAAATGGTGGAAGATTGGTATTTGCCCATAATGACAAAAATATGATGCAACTGAATACTCAGAGAATTGAAGATATATTGGAAGACATTGGCTTTACCAACATACAACGAGAAGACAGAAGCGTAAGACAAGCTATTACGAATGTTACCGAACTTCCTCATGTACTCATGACAAAATTAGCAGGTGGAGACATAGAGTATTCTGATTATGCTGTAACGAAAGTAGTAGCAGACAAACCTATCGGTACATCAGGGGCTTCTCAAGCAAAACAGGGGTAAGCATAACTTTTCTTTTTCTACTATCTACCGATACCACAGTTGCAGTTACTTTTTGACCTTTTTCGTAGGTTGTTGTTGGTGGAATTTTGTCCTTTTTAATAAGTCCTTCAACTTCCATTCCATCTACCTCTCCCAAATCAACAAGTAAGCCCAACTCTGTCATTTCTATTGCTGTTCCTGTTACTTTTTTCTCTGCTGGAAATGCGTCCAAAACTCCCTGGAATGGGTCTTTAGAAAGCTTTTTAATAGAAAGGTCAATTCTTTTGCTTCTAGGGTCCATACCTATTACTACAGCCTCAACTACCTCTCCCATAGAAAATTCTTGAGACAAATCCTCTACCTTTTCCCAACTTACTTCAGAAATGTGGACCAACCCATCAACTGTACCGTCTCCATAGGGAAGACTTACAAAAATACCAAATGCAGTAATACCGCTCACCTTGCCACTTACCTTCGTCCCAGCCTTGTACTGTGCAGCAATTTTAGCAAAATCATCGGGAGTTAAGACCACTTTTTGAGAGAAAACAACTTTTTTATTTTCCCTGGACAATTCAACAACACTTGCCTGAATCTTTTGTCCAACCAATTCTTCTGGTCTTTTGCCTTGTCCTACATGAGAATTAGGTAAAAATCCTTGTACACCGCCATCTGTCTCCACCAAAAGGCCTCCTTTAGTACTATCTGTTACCATAACAGGTACTTTTTCTCCACTTTTTTGTAATTTTTCCAATTCTTGCCACATTTTTCCTTCTATAAAGGCTCGAAGAGTAACCATAGGATATCCACTATCTGATTCTGGGTAAAGGACAACTGCAGTCACAACATCCCCTACGGTAAGAAGGTTAAGAAGTTGTTTTAGGAGTCTTTTGTCCTTTTCTATTATGACTACATCAGTCTTGCCATCGATTTGCATCATTATTTCCTGAGAACTCAGCTTGGTAATAGGACCTGTTACTTCTTGTCCTTTTGTAAGTGGATTTAAATCCTTGCCATGCTTTGCCATAAGCTCGGCCATTGTGAGGGCTGGTTTATTGGATGAGTTGGTAGACATTAAGTTTCATATTCCCTTTCAAGAAGATACATATAGTATAGCAGAAACTACGCTCACTAACAAGCTTCTTAAATTGACAGGAGTCGCGAAAAAACATACACTACCATCGATGTCTGATGAGAAAAAAGAAGGAAGGGTCATTGGAACCATCGGTCCTGATGTTTTCCGGGCAGCAGATGCTGCAGGAGAAAATCAAGGCGAAAACGAGGCGTATTCTGTTGGGTCAGTAAATGAAAGAGGTATCGCCATTATTCGGGGTGCCCATGCTGATGCGCTCTCTGCTGTAGAAAGATTAGAACAAAGAGCGAGTTTGAGAAAACGATTTAGATCTTTTACTCCCCCTCCAAATAATGCATCCTAAATTTAGGATCATGCCCCACTTGATTTTGAAAAGGTAGTCTGGTATACGGAAATTGCAAATAGAGCTCAACAACAT
>DASQJJ010000030.1:0-3442 GCA_035631115.1 Candidatus Eiseniibacteriota bacterium | reverse complement strand
TGTAGGTATTGGTAAATAATATTGACTCAATTAGCACCCTTCTTGGTCCTTCATGCCCGCAGAAGGCATCATGGAAGGCCACAAAGCCATCATTAACAACAAATGGCGACCATAGTACGTAATCTTCTTTTGCATGCGCATAATCATGAAGACCATCTATAAATAATAGTTTTATTGGTTTTTTCCAAGACCTTGCAGCATTACGAGATGTTGCAATAAGTGGCACAACATATTTCTCAACTCCTGCAGAGGAAAGATTTTCTAGAAATGTACGGAAAGTTGGAGATTTTTTCCCTTTACCGTTTTGTCCACTAAATTCACCTTTATGCGGGTCTACAGCAGAAATCTTTTCTCCCCCCACACTCATTGACCCTGCAGAAAGGCAAATAGTAGACTTCCCTTTCCAGCTTCCAATTTCTACAATTTCCCCTATATAATTTTTTCCTTGTTTTCCCTCTCCTTTCAGGAGAGGGTCTGGGTGAGGTTTGTTTTTTTCTTCGCCTAACAAACGACGCGCAGATTCATAAAGAAAATATCCCTCATGCAAGGAAAGCCATCCATCTATGTGGGAAATATAACCAAGAATTTGTGAGCGTGTCATGACAAGCTGTGCAAAGCTGATTGTACTTGTTTTGCGAATGTTTTCCAAGTGTACTTTTTTGCATTTTGCTTACCCAAGAGAATATATTTTTGTCTAATTTTTGTATCTGTCATATGTTTCATTGCTCGTTCTAATTGCGTAATATCTAGTGGGTCAACAAGCATACCACTATTCCCAATAATTTCAGGGAGTGACCCTCTATAGGATGCAATAACAGGACATCCCATACTTTGTGCTTCTATAAAGGTGAGTCCAAACCCTTCATATAGACTTGGACTAATTAGTGCAATAGCATTTTTGTAAAGAGATGTTAATTTTTTTGTGTCTACAAATCCAAGATTTTTAATGTGTGAGACAACTTTAGAAGGAAGGGATGCAAGTGTACTTGTAATTTCTTTGTCTAGCCATTTATCTCCCCCAGCTAAAAGGAGGTCATACTCCTGACCAGATGTCTCTAGAAACCTTGCAAATGCTTGCAAAAGTGTAGGGACATTCTTTGATTTCTTAAATGCTCCAACAAAAAGAAAATATGGATGCTTGTTTTTGTACCCTGGTGTAACTGGTAAATATTCTATCCCTGGGTAAGCAACAACAATTTTTTCTTGGGATATTTTGTACATACTCACTAAGTCTTTTTTTGTATTCTCAGATATAGCTATAAGTGCGTCTGCATCTTTAGCAAGGCTCCTACTGTTGCGTACGTGCTTGCTTACTGACGCAGCGTACGAATAAAGCTCTGGGTATTTTTCGAATGCTATGTCGTAGAAAATGCCTAGAGTCTTGTAGGAAGAAAAAGGAAATTTAAATGGCATTGCTTGATTAGCTGCTAGAAAAATGTCCGGCTTGTCCGTAAGTAAACGAAGAGGCAAGATAACCCTTAACCATCCACGAGAAAGGGGCAATACAACATTTTTCATGTTACTCTCCAACGCTTTCATAAGGCTCTTTTCTATTGGATGAAAGCTATACAGTGTGTATTGATTTGTTTTATCTATTTTGGCCAATTCTAAAAAAAGGTTTTTAATAACAGTATAAACACCAACCTTAAGCCTCTCATCTTGTACTCCCAATCCCCCAGCATCAACTCCAATTTTCATTCTAAAATTCCAAAGTCTTTTTTACCCATACGATTAATTAAAAAGTCCAGGTAGCCCATTAAAATATATTTTCGCCTTAAATGATCGTATTTTTTTGTTGTTAAGAATAAGGTCAACATGTTTTTTAAAACGTATATGTACGCAATAAACTGATCTCGAAATGAAAAGTGTCTATGTATAAACCACAGATGATTTCTTGCTAGATAATATTCCTTTTTAAAACGCAATTTTGAATCTCTGTCAGGTTGTAGATTCCAAGCTATTGCATCTTTTACGCACGTTAGACGAAAACCAGCTTTCTTAATTCTTGTATGCCAATCTATATCCTCATAATACATGAATAATTTTTCCTCAAAATATCCTACCTTTTTAAAAACGTTCGCACGAATCAGCATTGGGCAATTAAGAAAATCATTCTCATCAGCTTCATCATACTGACCTTTATCTATTTCGCCAATGCCAACATGAATAGTTGTTTTTAATTTTTTATCTAGAAGTCCTTGAACAAAAAAAATTTTTGGTGGCTTTGTGAATGTTAACATTTTGCAACTAGCTATACCTATTGTCTTATCCTTCTCCATCGTTTTCACTAGTTTTTCTATTGCATCTTCTCTCATCCTTAAATCAGGTGAAAGCATAACAAGATATTGTGCATCATGAGAAATACCGAATCTATAACCGATATTAAAACCTTTTGTAGCACCAAAGTTTTCCTTTTGGGGTAAGAATGTAACCTCAGGAAATTTTTTTCTTATTTTTTTCAACTTTTTTTCATCTGAAAGATTATCTACTACAACAATTGAAAGAGAAAATCCTTCGGGCACTTTAAGCTTTTTTAATGCAATAATAGATAAAATTAGACTTTGATAAGCATTATAATGAAGAAGTGAAACGTATATTTTTTTCATCTATAATTCCTCTATCTGATCCGTGAGTGAAGGTATTTTCAAAAAATGATTTAATTTATTTATTGTTGAAAGACGTCTATCAATCTTAACTGATTTGAATGGTTTAATCATACAATCAGGATTAAATTTTTCTTTAAGAAGTAATAATAGTTCATATTTCGTTATCGAGTTCGAAAAAATATGGAATAAACCTTTTTCTGGAAATTCTTTTTTGTTAGAAACAATTGTTTTAATAATTTTCCCAAATTGCCTTGTAGTCATACCATTCCAGTTATGATTTGTGAACCCGTTCACTATTTTTTGCTTTTCAAACCAAGATATTAGTGAAGAAAAGTTACATATCTCAGGACCAATAATTGATGTACGAAGAACTAACGATTCTTTCATTGGTTCACCGAGACTTTTTGATAAACCGTATAAATCCGTTGGTGAATAAATTGATGTTTCGTCATAAGGGGCTCCTTTAATTCCTGAAAATACACAATCTGTTGTAATTTGAATGAGCTTGGTTTTATATACAGAACTTAGCATATGAGGAAATGCTCCGTTTAGAAAAAATGTGAACCCTGGATTTACATTTGCATAAGGTTTAATTATTCCTGCACAGTTAATGATTGCATCTACTTCTAGATTAAAAAGCCTATCCTTTTTCAATAGCTCTTTATCACCCTTACTCTGTTTAAATTTTTCAAAAAGTTCAGAGATATCTGTCTTCAATGCCTTGTGGTTCTTAACTCCCCCATATGTCTTATTAAGTACTTCCAGATTTACCTTCCTTCTGTAGACAAGAAGAACATCAAATTCACTTTTTAAAACATTGTATACCATGGAGCCTA
>DASQJJ010000029.1:0-10047 GCA_035631115.1 Candidatus Eiseniibacteriota bacterium | reverse complement strand
TAAAAGTATTAACTCGAGAAAATAAATCTTTGTCTCAAGTTGTCAAAGAAATTCAAAGAAGCTATGAATCCGGAGAATTTAATTTTAAAGTATCCAATGCTCCAGAAATTCTAGACGTCTTAAAAGAAAAATATAAAGATGGTGAATTATCTACCCTTGATGGCATTGCAGTCACCTATCCAAATTGGAGATTTAATGTACGCACATCCAATACCGAGCCACTTTTGCGACTTAATCTAGAGTCTTACGATGCAAAAACAACAGAAGAAAAATTGAAAGAAATCACAGCGCTTATAGAGAAGGTCGCAAAGAAAGAATAATATGGATTTCTCAAAATTCGATAAATCACAATTCACCACAGAAGGGTATGTGAAAAAAGTAGAAAAGCCGTGGGGATGGGAGCTGCATTGGGTGCCAGAGGGCATGTCTTATATGGGCAAAGTGCTGCACATAGAAGCAGGAAAAAGACTGTCCTTACAAATTCATGACCAAAAACAAGAGACCTATTGGCTTATTAGTGGTGAGTGTGACCTAAATATAGAAAATAGTAAGGGCGAGATGGAAATTGTCCACATGGAAAAAGGTGTTGGGTATACCACAGCTGTTGGCCAAAAACATAGACACCAAGCAGTAACAACCTGTGACATTATAGAGGCGTCCACTGGAGAAATTGGTACTACGTGGAGACTTGAGGACGATTACAAAAGACCAGACGAGACAGAAGCACTTCGTAAAGAGCCAAATAGAGGATGGAAAGGAAAATAATATGCTTACAAAAAATGACTTACAACAAATAGGAGGAGTTGTAGAAACAAAATTAATGCCCATAAAGAAAAAGTTGAACGTTTTACATAAAGACGTTCATTCTTTTGTGGATTATTTCGATAAACGATTAACAAAAGTTGAAAAAGATGTAAAGGTTTTGCAACAACAATAAAAATGATTGACCTAACAAATCTCGAAGAAATTGCCAAGATAGACCCAGCAAATACCTACAAAACAACCTCCTTGGCAAATGAGCAAGCAAAAGCTGCTTGGGAGCAGGTAAAAGCATTACCCATACAACCTCTTAAGGAAAAGGTTTCGTCAGTTGTTTTTTGTGGTATGGGAGCTTCTATTTATGGTGCACTTGTCTTAAAAGCACTTTTTGCAGACAAGCTTCCTTTTCCTATAGAGACAGTAAGTGACTACCTTATTCCATCATATGCAGACAAAAATACACTAGTTGTCCTTACAAGCTATTCTGGGACAACAGAAGAAGTGTTGTCTTGTGCGAATGAAGCAAAAGAAAGAAATGCTAATATATTAGTATTAACGAAAGGCGGACCTTTGGCACAATTTGCTAAAGACAATAATATACCTGCATATATTTTTGATGGAAAATTAAATTTGTCCTCCACTCCCCGTCTTGGAAATGGCTATACGATTATTGGGCTTTTGGGGCTTTTTAATAAGCTAGGGTTGGTACACATAACAGACAAAGAAATGATTGATTCATTTGCCTATCTTGATACACAACTCGAAGATATTAAGAGCGAAGGACTTAAAGAATCAGAGATATTTATGAATAAAATTCCAATTGTTATTGCCGCCGAGCATCTGTCTGGAAATGCACAAATTCTTCGCAATCAATTTAATGAGACTAGCAAAGCATTCTCCGCTCTTTACCTGGTACCGGATTTAAATCACCATCTTATGGAAGGATTACAATTTCCAAAAGAGAGTAAATTATATTTTCTTATTCTTAATTCTCACCATTACAGTCCAAAAATTGCAAAAAGAATGGAGTTGACAGTGGATGTTATTAAAAAGAATGGACATGAAGTACTCAATTCTTTCCCCCAAGGTAAAAATAAAATGGAAGAATTTTTAGAAACACTTACTTTTGGAAGCTGGCTTACACTTTTCCTAGGTCTTCGCTACAACCAGGATCCATCGATTAACCCATGGGTGGATTGGTTTAAGAAAGAGCTATCCAAATAATCCCATGGGACTTTTTCCGCTGGAAAAATTAAGACAGAAGTATTACCATAATAATATGGACGAACAAACGTTACGAAAAATTTTAAAAGAAGAGTTGAAGGGAACAGAAGAAAGACTACAAAAACAATTAACAGATGTTATTGAAAAAGAAGTGGGAGACCTATCAGGACAAATAGTTGAATTATCTCAAAAACTTGATAGAAAAGCAGATATATCTGAAGTCCTCCCATTAAAGGTTCGTCTAAATAAGATTGAAGAAAAAGTATTCCCCAACTAAGATAAATAATTATTCTCCTTCTTCTCTAAGAATATGACTTACGTGGTCGTCCCGTATCCACTGTGCTACTTGTGGAGTTAGTTGTTTTTTATATCGTCCTCTAAAAGTAGCTCCGTCCTGTGTTGCGTGTCTTCCTGATCTTATTGCGGTTACAGTTGCAGCCCAAGAAACCTCTCTGGTTACAGGGTCCACAAACCTTGTATATTCTCTCCTAATTCTTGCTTCTCCCACTTGAGAGAAGTATCACAGGTATGAGGGTATTTGTATATGGGTAAAAATTAGCTGTTTATGAAGGTCTAAGGGATAGTCTACTTTTTACCTCTAGGTCTTCTGTGATCGCGAGAACTCTCTCTGCGGTTTACCATCCTTAATGGATCTTGTGCAGCTTTATGGTTGGCAATAATATCTCGTGTCTGCCTAACAGAATATCCGACGTCAGGTCCTATCTCTTTCGCAGACTCTCCTGCAGAAGCTCTTCGTATAACTTCTCTATGCAGTCTTTCAGTATCTGTTCTATCATAAACCCTAAATTCATCCAACCACCCAGCCTCTCTTAGCCTTCTTGTAGATTTCTGCACTGTCCTGATTCCTCTTTTCTTTTCTGTAGCTATGTCTCTAACTGTTTTTATCCTAGATTTTCTCGCTCTTAAAACTTGGTAGTCAAAAGCTTGTTGACGCCTACTTAGAGTTGTGTCGCGGCTTTGTTTTTGAGACATTATTTCTGGCCATCCACGTTTTCTCATGTTAGACAGGTAGCATCGTCGCACACCATCTCTAGAGGCTTGTACTCCATTTTCGGAAAGATACCATTCAAGGTCTGTAAGTTTTACAACATCTCTTCCTGCTACAAAACTTTCTATAAGAAAAAGGTCTATTTTTTGTCTGCCCATTGCGTCTGCATAGTATCATTTTTTAAGGCATTTGTCACTCTTATAGGATAATTTTAGTCCTCATCATTATCTGGGTGGGGATTGGACATATCTGAGTCAAGAGCATTTATTATTCCCATTACGTCATTTGGTTCTAGAGACCATCCGTGTCGCATTCCACCTCGATGCGATGCACTGGGTGTAGTATCTGTAATTTTATTTGCAGTTGCACCTGCTGCCAATCTTGTTTGTGTCCGAGTCCGTCTTGATAATTCACGTAATTCTTCCAATGAAGTTTCAGTTCCTTCTTGTACACCACGTATTGCTTCTCGTATTAATTCTGTTCCTCCGTTATTTCTTCTGGCAATTTCCCAGATTTGGTGTTGAGATAGTGGTACAACTTTAGAAATTTGTTTTGTAGTCCATCCGGCTGCAGTTAGAGCTATGATGTCGTCATGTACGGGTAAATGACCGGTTCTGGGAACACGAAACTGTTCAATTTCTTCCCTCTGTACCAATCTACTAACAGACTTTTGTACTGTTCTAGTTCCAAGATCTAAAGCATCTGCAATTCTAACTTCTGTTTCACCCCATCTTCTTGCGTTTGCAACCATCTCATCTCGCTGCTCAATTCTCTCTCTGTATGTGGCATCTGTACTTGCTCTTTGGCTCATTATTTCCACATCAGGATAAAATGTACGTAACATTTTCCAAACAGTTTGTCTTGATATCGCCGGGCCTTTTCCACGTAGGGAATCTGCTAAATCTTTTGGATTCACTGCACCTTTATGACTTTGTAAATATCTATCAACTTGTGTCCTATCAATTCTTTTTCGACTATCCTTGATCTCTGCCATAATAGTATTATAGGGTATTTGTATAAATATAGATACCTGTAATGTGCTTGATTACTTGACCCTCAATCTTTATACTGCTACGCTGATTGTATGGCCAAAAAACTGCTCGTTTGGTTGGGTAGTGCATCTTCGGATGATGCAACCCTTGTTGGTGAAAAAGCAAAAAAGTTAAGCGAGTTGGTGCGCATTGGTCTTCCAGTACTGAATGGTTTTGTTGTTACAACCGCTGTCTACAATGAATTTTTAGAAAAAAATAACCTATCGACAAAAATTCAGCATCTTAAGACCAGTGTAGTGGAGGGAAAACTACCTGCTGCAATAGAAAAAGAATTAGCAAAAGCCAAACTTCCCCAAAACGTAATTGATGATATTTTTAAGGCGTACATACAACTGGTCGGACATGTGCAGCACGCTCCTCTTTCGCTTACATCTTCTGTTTCTTCTCACCAAGTAGAAGTAAAAGGAGAGGCAAATCTCCTATTGGAAATTAAAAAAATGTTGGTGGATGCCTATAAAGAAAATCCCCAAAGCCCCGTTGCACTCCTCGTCCAGCTTACTGTTGTTGTAGAAAAAAGTGGGATTTTACACACAGACAAGCCAGATGTCTTGTCGCTCCCTTTAGTAGAAAAGGAAAAGATACATATATCTACCTTGTTGGAAAAAGCACATAAACACTTTTTCTTTCCGCATACATTGTCATGGATATACGGAGAGAAAAATCTTTATATAACAGATGTAAAAGAAATAACACAAAGAAAGGAAAATAGTATTTCTCCTTTTACCGCAACAAAAATCTACGTACATTTGCAAGATTATACATATGCATCTACAGTTGCCCGAGAGCATGTTGATGGCGTGGGGCAACTTTGCTATGAAGATCTTATGCACGACAATACGCAACACCCTCAATCCTACTTGGATAGTGGTAAGAAAAATGAATTTATTAACGAGTTGGCGCAAAGAATTGCAGAAGTCTGTGCCGCATTTTCTCCACGATGTGTTATGTACAGGACATCTTCTCTCACGACTGCAGAATATGCAAAGCTGGAAAATGGTAGAGAGTACGAATCTATAGAGCCCAATCCCGTGCTTGGGTATAGAGGCGCATATCGATATACCCACGATGCAGAGTTGTTTCTTTTAGAAATGGAGGCAATTAAGCAAGTCCGAAATAAGATGGGGTATAAAAATATATGGTTGCTTCTTCCTTTTGTACGGTCGGTAAAAGAATTGCAGGATATTAAAAAACTTATTGCGAGTAGTGGGCTGTATCGGTCGCTAACTTTTAAAATATGGATGAGTGTGGAAATTCCATCTAACGTACTTCTTTTGGATTCATTTATAGAGCAAGGAATAGACGGCGTTACTATTGAGCCAGCTTATCTCACAACACTTCTTACCGGGACAGATAAAAATAATAGAGATGTTTTGGGGGCATATCACGAAGATAATCCTGCTTCATTGTGGGCATACGAACATACTATTAAAGTTGCACATAAGCATAAAATAGTATCGTCTTACAGTGGGCAAAAAGAAGGAATTGCACCAAGTATTCTCGAAAAGCTTATTTTGTGGGGAGTAAGTAGCGTTTCTATATTTCCAGAATCAGTTGATAGTATCAGACAACACATTTCACATTTTGAAAAAGAAAGAGCACAATAGCTATATATGGCAAAAATAAAAGAAATTATTGCAAGAGAAATTCTTAATTCTCAAGGCATGCCTACCGTTGAGACGACTGTACTTTTGCAAAATAATATTGCTGCAACTGCCTCTGTTCCCTCTGGGATTTCTGTTGGAAGCTACGAGGCATATGAGCTTCGGGATAAAGATCCAATGCGCTTTAATGGTATGGGTGTCTTGCATGCTATTAATACAGTTAATACTATTCTTGCACCGAAATTGGTAGGTATGGAAGTGACCAAGCAGCAAGATATAGACAAAACAATGATAGAGTTGGATGGGACGCAAAATAAGGCGCGACTTGGTGCCAATAGTATTTTGAGTATTTCCTTAGCAGTGGCAAAAGCAGGTGCAATAAGTACTGTTACTCCATTATTTTTATATCTTCGACAATTTCTCACAACAAAATCTGGCGCGCTTACCATTCCGCTTCCCCTTTTTAATTTTCTTGAGGGTGGTAAGCATGGTACGCAAACAACGGATTTTCAGGAATTTCATGTTGTCCCAGCATCCAGTAAAACATTTTCCGAGTCCCTTCTTATGGGTAGTGCGATTTATACAGCACTGGAAAATGTCATGAAGTTAAACGGTCTTTCTACGTTGGTGGGCGATGAGGGTGGCTTTAGTCCAGCTGTTGCATCCAACAGAGATGTCTTGTCTTTATTGTCTCAAGCAATAGAAGCTACTAATTACCGTCTCGGCTTTGATGTATTTACTGGTATCGATGCAGCGTCGAATTCTTTTTATACTAACCAGCAATATAGAATTCATGACAAGCAGTCTCCTCTTTCTAGCGCAAATTTATCTGCATATTACGCAGAATTAGCAAAAGAATTCCATATTTTATATTTGGAAGATGGTCTTGCCGAAGATGATTGGGCAGGATGGGCTTCGCTTACTCAGAATTTGGGTCAGGATTTAATGGTTGCGGGAGATGATTTGATTACGACCAATCCATACCGCCTCCAAATAGCCATAGAAAAAAAGGCAGTGAGTGCAGTTATTGTAAAGCCAAATCAGATTGGTACAGTTATCGAGTGTTTGGCGGTTGTTGAGGTTGCTCATTCTGCAGGACTAAAAGTAATTGTTGCTCACAGGGCTGGAGAAACTAACGATAATTTTATTGCAGATTTTGCTGTTGGGGTTGCGGCAGATTACTGTAAATTTGGGTCTCTTGTGAGAGGAGAAAGAATTGCAAAGTATAATAGGATGCTTCAAATAGAAAGCCAGATAAACGCGCTTAAATAAGCTAAGTTCCTTTTTGATTCCCTCTCCTTTTAGGAGAGGGTCAGGGTGAGGTTACTCAAACAAGTATTACAAATTCCCCTTTTGGCTCTGTTTTAGTAAAATGATCTTTCATTTTTTCCAGATTTCCTCGTAAAGTTTCTTCATAAATTTTTGTCAATTCCCGTGCAAAGACAACATGCTGGTCTTTTCCAAATACCTCAATCATTTCTTCTATTGTTTGCATAATCCTGTGAGGTGCTTCATACAAAATAAGCGTTGTTTTTAGCTCCTGCTTTGCTTTTTGCAATTCCATCCAAAATTCATTTCTATGTCCATCTTTTTTTGGTGGATAGCCAACAAAGAAAAATCTATCTGTTGGTAATCCAGAGACAGACAAAGCGGCAATTACAGCAGAAGGACCTGGAATTGTTTTTACTTCTATGCCCTGTGCAATACACTCTCTAACCAATTTAAATCCAGGGTCGGAAATGGTTGGTGTTCCTGCATCCGAGACCAAGACTATATCTTTACCAAGTTGTAGGAGTTGTATAATTTCTGGAGTTTTTTGCACTTCTGTCTGGTCGTAATACGAAAGGAGTTTTGGCTTAGCACGCTCTGTATATCCAGAAAAAAGCTTGGCAATTTCTTTAAGAAGAATGCCTGTTTTTCTAGTGTCTTCACATGCAATAATTTCTGCAGTAAGAAGTGTTCTGGCTGCTCTTAAAGAAATATCCGAAATGTTTCCAATAGGTGTTGCAACAATGTATAAATTTCCCATATAATAGGTGAATGATTGAAATAGTTTCAGGGCTTATTATACATCTCATTCAGTCTCTTGGCTACGCAGGCGTCTTTCTACTTATGACATTGGAGGCAGCTCTCATACCAATTCCTTCAGAAATTACGTTGCCCTTTGCAGGATTTTTGGCTCAGAAAGGTGCTTTCTCACTTCCCCTAGTAATTCTTGCAGGATCTCTTGGCGATATTGCGGGTACGCTTCTTTTGTATGGACTAGGGTATTACTTGGAAGAGAGTTTTATAGAAAAATTAGTAGAAAAGTATGGCAAATTTATTTTACTCTCCCGTCACGAATATGACACGGTTATGAAGTGGGTTAAGACAAAAGGCACATTTGTTATTATGCTTGCTAAATTACTTCCAGGATTCCGTACAGTTATTGGTCTTCCTGCAGGACTTTCCGAAGCACCATTTAAAAAAGTTGTCCTTTTTACAACAATCGGGTCTGTTGTCTGGTGCAGTATTTTTTCGTACGTAGGATTTGTCCTTGGAAATAATTGGAAAAGCCTGGAGCCATTATTTAGAAAATTTGAAATAGCAATAGTTGTTGTGGTTGTCTTGGGTGGTCTATGGTACATTAATCACAAATTGAAGATAGTAAAATTTGGAAAAAAGTAAAACCACTATTTTTGATCTTCAGGCAACTTCACTCCTAACTGCAATGCAATTCTACGCCTTCTATCTAGAATAGTACTTCTAATTTCAACTCTCCGCGGATCGTCAGCTGGAAGACTTTTTCTTTCGCCAGGGTATAATCCATTTCTTGGAGTAGTATTTGCAAGGTATCTTCTTCTTGCATCTGCGAGTGGCTCGCCATTCTGTCGAAGTCTTTCTGGATTTGTAAAATTGCTATCTATTCTGTTTCCAATTCCCATACGGGGCATTATAGTAAAGATTGATTAGAGATGCAATATGCCTAAAGAAATCTTCTGACAAGGTTTTAAAAAGGATTTTACAGTATTTTACTGCCTATTTTGATATGTTGTTTCCCATCTTCTAAGCTGTTGTACTATCCGGGTAACTCTAGGCTCTTGTTCTGGATGTAAATCGAGATAAGGAGGTACAGTTGTCATAAAATCTTTAGCAATTCGAATAGCTCTCCTTCCTACTAGTCTATTTCCCTGCTGCATATGCAGTCTATCATTGGGTCTTGTTGTTGGGTTTTGCTCTAATTGCTTGAGGAGAATATGCACCCATTCAAATTGAGGCATATCGTATTGTTTAGGCATATTTAGCCGGTTTTAGATAAATCTTCTTACAAGTCCCACAACTCTTCCTTGAAGAGTAAGTCTATTTGGATAAATTGGTTGCATTGTAGAATTGGCTGGCTTTAAGACAACCCGGTCATTTTCCTTATAGAATTTTTTTAATGTTGCTAAGTTGTCGTCAACAAGCGCAACAACAATATCCCCATTATGTACTTCTTTCTCCTTTTCGATTATTACATAATCTCCATCAAAAATTCCGTCTTCTATAAGTGACTCGCCTTTTACCTGCAAAACATAAGCTGTTTTTTGCCCCGAAAGCATAGAGGCACTTACTTGAAAGGTAGCATTTGGGTCGGTATGGGGCTCTAAAGGCTTACCTGCAGCAATAAAACCCATAAGAGGAAGCTCTATAGACACGGTATTGCCCCGCATGGTGCTATTTATTTTGTCGTCAATTACTTTTAGTACCCGCGCATTTCCTTCTACTTTTTGGACATAGCCTTTATCCACAAGAGAGGCAATTAGAGAATGTACTGTAGAATTTGCTCGGTGTCCCGTTGCCTGAGCAATTTCGGTAAGTGTTGGGGAATACCCGTACTGATTTTGGAATTGCACAATAAATTCCAATACTTCTCTTTCTTTTCTATATAATACTCCAGCCATATGTTTCTATTATTATATTCGAATATTTCGGGTATTTTTGTCAACCGGTCTTTGTAGATCTTTTATGCACTAGACTAGGTCAATGTAGAAATGTTGATTAGCAATTTAATATGAATTTCAAAAGAGCAGTTACGATGTTTGTTCTTCAGAAAGCAATTCAGCATGTCGTTGCTCCAAGCCTTCTAATAAACGCTGTCTTCTCCGTTGTCTTATGCTTGGTGGCTGGTCTTGATGAGTCTCTTCCCATTTACCTATTGCATTTATTAATTGTCTTTGTTGTGTTCTTGCACCTTCTAATTTTTGCTGTGGACTTCTACTTCGCTCGTACAATCCCATGGATGGAATATTAAATCATGAGAATTCATTTGTCAAGAAATGAATGTGGTAAAATACGAACTAATGAAGTTTCAACTAACATCCAAATTTAAGCCAGCTGGAGACCAGCCTCAGGCAATTGAAAAGCTTTCTAAAGGCATAGAAGA
>DASQJJ010000028.1:0-2995 GCA_035631115.1 Candidatus Eiseniibacteriota bacterium | reverse complement strand
CTCTGCAAGTACTCCATCTGCATGAGCAAGAATTGCATCTACTTGCTCTTTTACAGACATAGGTTTTCCTCCGTATGCAGCATTTGCATCTTGCAGTGCATGCATTGGATCAACAGCTGGCTGCTCAGCAACTGGCGCTTTTCTTCTTCTCAACGGTGCGGGAATAAGACTTGCTGCCTTCTTTGTGGCTTTACCAATAGCATTTCTTGTGCTTTCAGTTACTTTTAGTGCACCAAGTAGTGTACTTTCTGCTTTTTGTGATGCAGATTGCATGCTCGCATGGCTTAATACTTCCAATTGAGGCGCTGGGGCATTGTATGCTCTAAGGAATTCCTCTGCAACAACCTGTTGATGCATTTCCTGAAGTGGGCTACTCCATTTTTGCGCAAGAAGAATTGCTTCGGTTTTAGCAAGTCGAGCAATATTGCCTCGCTGCATTCGTCTATCCGTTGCTTGCTCAACCAAACCATCTGGAGGAAATACTGCAGCTCGCTTAAACCATTTCCAAACTCCTCTTCCTGTGGTTTGTTCATTGTACAATTTCCCATACCTGTCAATGAGTGCTATACGCCTTCCTACTCGTGCAATGCCCTGAATAGACATATCTGTTCTTGCATCACGAGATGCCACTTTATTGGCGTTAATCATATATCCCGTTAATTTATTAAACCAAGGAATATCCCCAACAACAGAAGTAAGCAGTGCTCCACCGATACCTCTTTGGAATTTTTGCAACATTTTTACTTGTGCCTCAAAAGGTCCATGAATTTTGTCCGACGGATCTCCTTGCTCATCCATAACCTGAATCATCATGGTATGAAGCTGAGCGTATGTTGCATCTCTTTTTTGTCCAGGCTTTAAGAAATTTGCAAACAATCCATTTGCTGCTCTTTCAGGATTTGCTTCTGCAAGAAGTGCTAAGGCACGTGCTCTCCAACCAAACCACCCATTTACAGTTGCGTTTTTGTCTGCTGCTTCAAGAACTTTTGCTTCTGCTTGTTCTCTTGCTAATGCGAGACGTATTGGATTTTGTCCCTTTAGAGTAGACAATGCATGAATATTAAGATCTTTACCCATAAGTCTTCTTGCTATTCTTACATCTCTTTTATGTGCTCTTTTTACTGGGCCTTCCCAACCAAGTGGCCATCTCCCAAGGGGAATAACATGCTCTCTTCCTTTTCTATCTATTCGTACAGCTTCAACTTTAAAATTTTTCCCATTATATGCAGTACCCTGAGGCTTTCCTTCACTCAACTCCTGCATTGCCCACGCAATACGCTTAGGTTCACCCCAATGAAGATTTGGATATTCTCCGAGTCCAATGCTTCGAGAGATTTCTACCGATCGAGGTGCATCTTGTGGGGGGATGTCATTAAAGCCCTCCAAACCTGCTCTTTTTAATACTCTATCTGCAATACCTTTTACACCACCAGTTTGAGGTTTTTCTGTAATTCGAAGAAATTTCCTTCCTGGGTGTCCTTCTATTTGTCTAGCCATAAATATAATCCTATATTATATTAATATATACCTATTGTCAATAGACCGAAAAATACTATAGAAATCTCCTTTTTCTTGCCCTTTTAGCTGTTTTCCTTTATAATAGGAGCACAGATACCCCACACATATACCCCGAAAGGCAGGTAATAATCTGGGACTACGCTTCGCACATGAGTACCAATACAATAACCATAAAAGGCGCTAGGGAGCACAACCTTAAGAATATAGACGTTGAAATCCCCAAAAATAAGCTCGTTGTTTTTACAGGCCTATCTGGTAGTGGGAAGTCGTCTCTTGCTTTTGACACAATTTACGCAGAAGGGCAGCGAAGATACGTGGAAAGCCTTTCTTCGTATGCACGGCAATTTTTAGGCATTATGAAAAAGCCTGATGTCGATATTATCGAAGGATTGTCTCCTGCAATATCCATAGACCAAAAAGGTGCATCCCACAACCCGCGCTCAACCGTTGGCACGGTAACAGAAATTTATGACTATATGCGCCTTCTTTTTGCCAGAGTGGGGCATCCCCATTGTCCTAAATGCGGAAGAGAAATTACCCACATGAGCAAAGAGCAAATTACCGAGGCAATATTAGACCTAAGAAACAAGCAACAAGAAACAAATAATAAAAAAGGGTTGAGAGTTATGATACTGGCACCAATTGTGAAGGACAGAAAAGGTGAATATATAGAGCTTTTCTTGGATTTAAAGAAACGTGGATATAGAAAGGTTCGTCTGGATGGAAAAGTGTATAATCTAGACGAAAAATTGATACTCCTTAAAAATAATAAGCATACTATCGAGGCCGTTATTGATAGCCTTATTATTTCTAATGAAACAGACAGACTGCGTCTTACTAATGATGTTGAGCAGGCGCTTAAACTTGGTAATAGCGAATTATTAGTTGCCATTATTAAAGATAAAGGCTTTTCTCTTCCAGAAATCCCCAAAGACATGGAAGACGAACTTTTCTCTGAAAAATTTGCCTGTCCCGTAGACAATATTTCTCTTCCAGAGGTAGAGCCTCGCATATTTTCCTTTAATACTCCTCATGGAGCATGTCCAACATGCAATGGTCTTGGAATTTTACTTACTGTAGAGCCAGACTTGGTATTAAATAAGCACTTAAGTATTAACCAAGGAGGCATTATGCCATTCTCTACAACACTTATTCACGACAGTTGGTTTGCGCGCACCTTAAAAACATTTTGTCGAGAAAATGGTATTCCACTGGATACAAAATTGGGAGAAATAACACAAAAACAGAAAAATTTACTTTTAGAAGGGACTGGGGACGAAATATACGAAGTCGAAGGAGAAAATAGATTTGGTCGTCGTACAAGTATTTATGAAAGCTTTATTGGTGTTATTGCGGAGTTGAAAAGGCGATATGAGCAAACAGAATCTCTTTTTATGAAAGCGAATTTGGAAAAGTTTATGCGGTACGAGACATGCACAACATGCAATGGGGCACGAGTAAAAAAAGAATCATTATC
>DASQJJ010000027.1:0-6003 GCA_035631115.1 Candidatus Eiseniibacteriota bacterium | reverse complement strand
AAAATCCAGTTGAGGTATTTGTTGTGCCAAATTTCCCACTAAGCCTACTTACCCATCCTTCTAAAACTTTCGAAAGACGCGGAACAAGAAGCGTGAGTCCTAAAATCCCAATAACACCCACAGCAAAATAGCGCAACACATTTGCATTAAAAGGAATAACTGCAATAAGGGAAGAAAGAAAAAGCGTAAGAAGCCCAAAACTAAGAATAATACCAAGTGTTATACCCAAAGGCTTTCTATGTCCACCTGTTGTGGTACTGGAAAGAATGAGTGGAAGCAGCGGCCAAATACACGGCGCTGCAATGGTAACAATACCAGAAAGAAAAGCAAAGAAAAAAAGCAGGATCACGTATTTAGTATACCAGATTGTTGCTAGTCTGCTTGTTGAGGCTTATGAAGGACCGCATGCTCTATGGATTCTGGTGCTGGTAGTGCTTTTCTAATTGGCTTTGCAAAAGCAACTGGCAGGATATCATCAACACTACTCACAAAGACAAATTGCAAGTCTTTAATAACCTCTTTTGGAATATCTTCTAAGTCTTTCTTATTATCTTTTGGCAGAATAACTGTCTTAATTCCTGCTCTATGTGCTGCAATAACTTTTTCTTTTACTCCACCAATTTCCAAAATTCTTCCTCGAAGTGTTACTTCTCCAGTCATAGCAACAGTGCGCTTTACTGGATTTTTGGTAAATGCAGATATAATTGCTGTTGTTATTGCTCCACCTGCAGATGGGCCATCTTTTGGTACTGCACCTTCTGGTACATGAACGTGAATATCTGTTTTGGAAAACACTTTATCTGGTATACCAAGTAGATGTGCTTTTGAACGGATGTAGGAAAGTGCAGCGCGTGCTGATTCTTTCATAACATCTCCCAATTGTCCTGTGAGAGTGAGTACTCCTTTTCCTGGCATAAGTGCAACTTCTATAAAGAGAATGTCGCCGCCTGCCTGTGTCCATGCCATACCTGTGGACATACCGACTTCATCTTTTTTCTCGATAAGACTTTCTGAGAAAACAATTGGACCCAAATATTTTTCTGCTTCTTTTTCTCCGACTGTAATCGATTTTGTTTTGCCTTCTGCAATTTCTTTAGCAACTTTTCGATAAATTGCTGCTAATTTTCGCTCTAAATTTCTTACTCCTGCTTCTCTTGTGTAATGAGTAATAACAAATTTAAGTGCCTTATCGGTAATATCTATCTGACCATCCTTAAGACCGTTTTGCTCAAGGAGTTTTTTAAATAAGAAATTTTTCGCAATATTAAATTTCTCATCCTGTGTGTATCCAGCAAATTGAATAATCTCGAGTCTGTCTCTGAGAGCTGGAGGAATGGTGTCCAATACATTAGCCGTTGTAATAAACATAACGTTGCTTAAATCGTATGGGACTTCCAAGTAATGGTCTGAAAATGCATTATTTTGCTCTGGATCTAGTGCTTCAAGAAGTGCTGCTGTTGGATCACCCCTAAAATCTGCACCAACTTTGTCTATCTCATCCAACATGAAGACTGGATTTCTTGTCCCTGCATCTTTTATGCCTTGAATGATTCGTCCTGGCATAGCGCCAACATAGGTACGTCTGTGTCCGCGGATTTCTGCTTCGTCCCGAATACCACCTAAAGATACTTTGACAAATTTTCTCCCTAACGCTTTGGCAATAGACTTACCAATAGATGTTTTACCCACACCGGGAGGACCTGCAAAACAAAGAATTGGACCCTTCATTTTTCCCGATAATTTTCGTACTGCTAGATACTCGATAATTCTTTCTTTTGCCTTCTTAAGGCCAAAATGATCTTCATCTAGTAATTTTTCCGCAGATGCTATATCTACATTATCTTTACTCTCCTCGCTCCATGGGACATCGGTAAGCCATTCTAAATAATTTCTAATATATCCTGCTTCTGGATTGAATTGATTCATTTGCGAGAGTTTTTTTGCCTCTTTCTTAGCTTTTTCTTCTACATCCTCAGGCATTTTAGCTTTGGCAATCTTGTCCATAAGCTCTTTCAATTCTCCTGCTTCATCTCCTTCTTCGCCTAATTCTTTTTCTATTGTCTTAAGACGCTCACGAAGAAGTGCTTGACGTGCGCCTTTTTCGAATTGTTCTTGGGTTTTGGATGCAATTCGTTTTTCTAATTCCAAAACTTTAATCTCTCGAGAGAGCAAGTCGGTAATTTTCTCTAGTCTCTGCTTAACATTCGTCATTTCTAGAAGGTTTTGTCTCTCTTGGGGCTTAAGGTCTAGTGCCGATGCAACTAAATCTGCCAATTCCACTGGAGAATTCTCAGACATGATATTCATGAATACCAAGAAATCTGTAGATTTTCCTAAATTCATAGCGCGTCTAAATTCATTCGTAATATGATTGCATAAAGCCTTCAACTCTGGTGTTTCTTCTACAACATCTGGCAACTCCACGACTCGCGCTAGAAGATATGCCTCATGCTCCTCGTATCCAACTATTTTGACACGACTTAAGCCTTTTACTTGCGCATTTATTTCTCCATTGGTACGAATCATTCGCTCAATTCGAGAAAGAGTACCAACTTCATATAAATCATCTATGTCTGGCTCGTTAACTCGTGAATTTTTTTGCAAGACAAAACATACAATTCTTTCGTTTTGAAATGACGATTCGAGTGCATTAAGAGACTTCTGTCTTCCAAACGTAAGAACAGCATCTGTATTGGGGAAAATGATGCCATCTCGAATTGGAATAATAGGAATTAACTTGTCCATAATTATTAAGGTTGAGGATTTTCCTTTTTAACCTTGTATTAGCACTCTAACAAAGATGGTGCTAATTGTCAAGAGATCAGTTTTGCGTGGTTGACACACTCAGTACGAGGCTCCTACAATTAATAGGTCATGATTTACTTTTCTGAAATATATAATAAAAAGGTCTTTACCCAGGAAGGAAATCTTCTTGGAAGACTTAAAGATGTACTTTTCCTTCCTGTTGAGACTCCTCTCCTCACCAAAATTGTCGTGGATGGTAAGCAAAATCATATCCTTCCTATCAATTCTGTAAGGAAATTTAATGGAAAGGGAATTTATCTTAATGATTTCGCTGAGGACGAGCAAAAGGAAAATGAAATTTCTCTTTCTAAAAATTTACAGAATCAGCAAATAGTTGATTTAAAAGGGTCAAAAATAATTCGTGTTAACGATGTTGTTATTAACACTACTCCTCAATATGCTATTTCTGGTATAGATATTGGATTTCGAGGAATTCTCCGCTGGCTTTTCTTTGGACGCATGTTTGAGGATTTCGTACGCAATCTCCCTCTCACAAAATCTTCCGAATTTATTCCATGGAGCGAAATTCAGCCAAAAGAGCTGCAGAATGGGAGAATTGTTCTTAAAAAAGCTCAGGAGCAATTAAAAAAGATGTTTCCGGAAGATTTGGCCGATGATTTGGAAAAAACAACAATTACTAATGCTCTTAATATTCTTAAGGTAATGGATAAGGAAATGTCTGCCAAAGTTATTGCAGACTTAAAGCTTAACTACCAGGAGGAAGTATTAAATAGATTCCCAGCAGAAAAATCCGCAGAAATCCTTTCTCTTATAGACCCAGACGAAGCAGTTGATGTGCTATTAGCATTAAATAGTAAAAAGAAAAATGAAATCCTTTCCAAAATGAAGAAAGACGTCAGGGCAGATTTAGAGCAACTTCTGTCTCATGCCAAAACTCCTGTTGGCCACTTGATGACTTCAGATTTCTTGACAGTCAATTCTGACAAAACAGTAAGAGATGCAATCGAAGCAGTTAAAAAAGTTGCTGACGATTTTTCTGAAATTTTTTATATATATGTAAAGAATAAGCAAGATCAATTGGTTGGGGTAATTAATTTGTCAGAGCTGCTTACCCAAAAGCCCGATACGCAGCTTTTTCGAATAATGAATCAAAATCTTGTTTTGGGACGTCTTACAACACCAAAAGAGATTGTTGCGAATAAATTACTTAAATACCATCTCTACGCAATGCCAATTGTTAATGAGAATAAATCCCTTCTTGGCATTGTTTCTCTTCAGGACATTTCTGAAGATTTATTAAAAGATCATACATCGTAATATGAAAGGCATACTTAAAAAAGCACTCATCTTCTTTGGAGTTTTGGGTCCATCTGTTATTACAACTATGGCAGGCAACGATGGGGCTGGGGTTATTACCTATTCTATGGCAGGCGCATCATTTGGTTATGCAATGCTTATTACCCTTCCCTTTTTAACATTTCTTTACGCAATTACTCAGGAAATGGGATCTCGCGTGGCAATTGTGAGTGGCAAGGGATTGGGAGATATTATCCGCGAACGATTTGGTATACGCATTGCGACACTTGTTTTTATTCTTATTATTGTTGCAAATTTTGGAACACTTCTTACCGACTTTGCAGCACTCAAGCTAGCTGGAACTATGCTTAATATTCCCGTTATCCCACTCATTGCTATAACAATTCTTTTTTGCTTTCTTCTTGTTACCTTTAGCAATTACGAAAAATCACAAAAAGTATTTCTAACAGGAATTGTTTTCTATTTAGCCTATCTTTTTTCTGCAATGAAAGCATCTCCAGACTGGGGATCAACAGTAACACATCTTATTATTCCCGACAATTCTATCTTTACCAAAGGATTTCTCATTGCATCAATGGCAGTCCTCGGAACAACCATTACTCCATGGGGACAATTTTTTGTACAAAGCTACATGAAAGATAAAAATGTTTCCTCTGATAGACTTGGCTATGCAAAATTGGAAGCTTTTCTTGGAGCTTTCTTGTCCAATTTCTTCACCTATTTTATGATGGTTGCAACAGCTGCAACACTTTTCTTACATAAAATTCCCCTAACTTCTGGAGAGCAAGCAGCGCTTGCAATAAAACCTTTTGTTGGAAATTTGGCATCAACATTTTTTGCCATTGGCCTTATTAATGCTGCAATTATTGGTATTGTTATTATTAGTCTTACATCTGCGTATGCTTTCTCCGAATTTTTTGGATTTTCTGGATCGCTAGACGATCCATATAATAAAGGGAAAACATTTTATACAATCTTTCTTTTAAGCATGATCTTCCCAGCGCTTCTTGTAATAACACCCCTTTTTCCGCTATTTGCGATTGTATTATATACACAGTCTCTCAATGGTATTCTTCTCCCAATTTTCTTTTTCTTCCTTCTCAAAATTGTGAATGACAAAAATCTTATGGGAAAATATGTGAATGGGAGAATATACAATTTTGTTGCAATAGGATCAACAATTCTTATTGTTATTGCAGCTTTAGTAACAATTGTGTATGGAATTATACCTAATTTGTAAAATATGAAAGTACTTATCGATGGCGCAGGGCTTGCTGGACTAGTCTTAGCAGGATTTTTAAAGCAAGGGGGCGTTGACGTAACCATTATTGAGCAGGCGCCACATTACAAACATATGGGTTATGGAATTGCACTATGGCCATTGGGAAAGCGTGTTTTAGGCAAACTCAACTTACTTGAGAAATTAGATGAAGTTGGATCTCCAATTTACAACACCCATATGATGGACACTAAAGGCAAACATATCTATAAACTTGACTTTTCTGCAATAGAGAAGATGTACGGAAAGGCTGTTGGTATTCCTCGGGCCACTTTACATTCAATGGTCATTAATCGTGTAGGCGATTTGCATACAAAATTTAATACAAAAGTTGAAAAGCTCAAGCAACATGACAATATAGTCACAGTCACTTTCAATAATGGGAATGAGGAAAATTTTGACTTAGTTGTTGGCGCTGACGGAATTAGATCTCAGATTCGAAGCGAAATTTTTACAGATACCGATGTTGACTATTATGGAATTTCCTGTTGGATAGCATGGGCAAAAGCCCCTCCGCATGTATCTGCAGATACAGGAATCTTTCGAATATTTCTTGGCAATGGAAGCTATATGTGTTTTTTCCCTGTTGGAAATAATGAATTCGTTACGTACCTTTTTACACCGGCTGCAAAAAAATATAT
>DASQJJ010000026.1:0-8889 GCA_035631115.1 Candidatus Eiseniibacteriota bacterium | reverse complement strand
GCGCAACAAAAGCAAACCAGTGACCAATGTGGAGGTCTCCAGAGGGGTATGGCAACTCAACTAAGGTGTAAAATTTTCCTTTGTCTTTTGTTTCTTGTTTCTTGTTTCTTGTTTCTTCAAATTTGTACAGTCCAGCCTCCCGCCAGACTTTTTGCCACTTCTCCTCTATTTCGTGAGGAAAATATTTTGTTGGATTTTGATTTGTCATATGCTTATTTTCTCCACCATTGTTTTTGTCCTTTATGTTTTGCTGTCCTGCGTTTTGCCTTATTTTTACTTACTTTTCCTGCCCCACCATGTTCTTTTCTTAGCTTAGTGTGTTCCTCGTGCTGACCCACTCTATCATGCTGCCCTTCTCCTTTATGATCTTCGTTCCATGATTGAGCTTCTCCACTTGCTCTTCGTCTTGCATTTCTTGCTGACTTTCCTCTCCTTTTTGGCTCTGCTTTGGGCGCTGGCTGATTCTCACTTTCCTGACTCATAGCTTTAGTATATCAAAAACCCCGCATGTGCGGGGGAAATTTTCACTTTTTCTCCCACACTAACACTCTTCTGTGAGAAGAAGTGCTGTAAGGAGTCCAAGAGATTTTGTATTCATACAAGGAGTATACGTTTGGAAAGATTTTTTGTCAAGAAAACTAATTTCCTGCTGCGCGCTCTTTTACTCTTCTAAAAAGAGTCTGAGCCATCTGTACGCTTTGTCTATCGTTAGACCTTGTTGCTCTTGTATTTACTCCTGACTGTGGACTTGCCGATTCTACACTAACAGATGTAAGGAATCTTCTTGGGTCATTATCCTCCATAACTACCGCTGCATCTCCTAGTTGCTCAAAATTACTACCTGGAGCACGTGTCTCGCTAAGAGTAAGTCTTCTTTTTCTTCCAACTGGAGCTGCCACATATGCAGGACGACGTCTTTGTCTATCCTTATCGCGCATGTACCGGGAATCTTCAAGCTCTAGAGACAGTGTGTTGGTAGAACCAGGATAATGAAGGGTTGTTTTCGCTGTTGAGCCAGACCTATTACCCTCGCGAAATGGTATTTCTGCAGATAGTACTTTATGAGGACTATCCGGCTGAGCGGCAACAAATTCCTCTGCCTCACGCAACAGAGCTTCTGACGCTTCTCTTCCTTCCTGGAACATATACCACTTACCCATGCTGTGCATCGCACAAAATTTGTACAGGTAAGTCAAATCCTTGACTAATCCTCTATTATGGGATAATATACTGCAATGGTTGAGTTTCATACAAATACCACTGCACGACGTGAAGGCGAGAATATCGTTATAGATCAGTCTACCCGCGAGGTACACATGAGACGAGGTCTGCCTGTTAGCTCTGAAACCTCCAATTCGGAAACACTCCCAGCAAAAAAGGCAGTTGGAAAATTACGAAGACGTGTTTTCTTTAGCCGTTTTGGCGAAGCTGTTGCAGCAGTAACTGGTTTTACAGGAGCAACACTTGGCGCAATTGAATTCTCCCTTGGTATTTTGGCATTAGCACCAACAGCAGGAGCATCTTTTCCTGCAGTTGCTCAGGGACTTCTTCTTATGGCAGTAGGACTCTCTACCGCACAAGTTGCAGATAATATAGACACCTATGCAAGAGAAAGTACAGTAAAGCTCCGAGAAGTAAAACGAGTCGCTCCCAGAAGAAAATAACCCCTCATTCTTGACTAATACAGTATTATAGGATATAATCTGATAATGGAAGTTATACTTACTCCAGGCGCAGTGATTATTCCCGCAGATAAAGCAAAACCTGTTACTCAAAGACAGGCTAATTGGATGCGAAGAAGACAAGTTGGATTTAATATTGCCGCAGTCGGCTCTACTTTTCTTGCACTTACTGGTGTTGGCTTAATCCCAGCTGGTATTACCGCTACTCTCCTTGCAGCCGTTGGAGAACATGAAAGACAACGTGCAAATAGATATGGCGGAAGGATAAGGTAACTTTCTGCCTCTTGAAAATTCCATACATATCCTCTAGAATTCTCTCAATGTCAGAACCAAAGCCAAAACCAGAACCAAAATCAACAACAGCTGAGAAGCCTACTTATCGAAGAACAGATACTCATTACTATGATCGCGGCGTATGGCGTCCCAGAGCTTCGCTGAAGCGTGCTGATACTCATATTCACGCAGACGGGCAAACATGGGACGAAGATTTGACCGCTAGGATTTCTGGAGAAAAATCTGTAGTAAGAGGAGGACATATAGCAGATGACGAAATTTCAAGAAAAATAGGTAATTAAGCCTTTTTAGCCCCGACAGATCTCTTATTTTTTCTTTGCTCCTCGCTTCGCTTCTTCCTCATAAAATTCAGCAATGTCTGCATCCATTGCAGCATCAAGGATTCTTTGCTGATCTGCAGTTAGAAAACTCATATTTTTTCTTTCTCCCCCATCTCGAGTCGAGAAAAAGTCTGCCTGTTGACTCTCACTTCTCGTTGGCTTGCGTCTAACTATATTTTCTGCAGGACCACCAAAAAGCGATGCTCCGTCAGTATTATCTTTAACAACAGGCCTTGTTGAACCCTTAAGTCTTAGTCTGCGTTGCTCGTATAGGCTTAGTTTGGGAGCAGGTTTTGCTCTATCTGGTTTTGGTTCTGACATATATGCAAAACATTATAGGTTGTTGAGATTTTTCTGTCAAGAGAGAATGAATCAAGAAATGCTATCTTCCCCTTCTTTTGTAATATGCAGATATATCTCTTAAATTTTGTCGTGCGTCGTCATAATCATTTTGCCGAAAGGGGTGACCTTCGTCAAAGCGATAGTCTCGTCCTTGACGAGTCACACCAAGTGTTACTGATTGCCTTGGAGGCTCGGAGGAAATATCTGTTGACCCTATCGTCATCCGTGTTGCTAAAGGTGGATTTACAGAAGTCCTTCTCCAGATAGTAAATGCCTGTCTCTGCTGAAGACGATCTCCCTGCCCTACTCGAGGATCAATGAGTGTTTCAAAGGGGTCTTCTCCAGCAAAAGATCTGACTACATCTCTATGAGCCTGTGCAGCTGCTAAGACATTTTCTGCCTGATTGTATAATTCTTTTGCATTTGGTCGTGCCATACATGTAAGAATCGAGAAAACATGTATGTCTCCCATGAAAGACACGTAAGAAATAGGTATGATGCTTGCGGGCACCCAGAAAATCGCTTACTATTACTGTATGAAGATTCTCATCCACTCACTTGTGCTTCTGGCATCTTTTGGGTTTGTTTTTGTATGGGAGCAGGGTCCTTTCTCTGACTTTACTGTGCAATTATTGGCTATTATGGTGCTTATCTATCTGGTAGTCCAATTTGTACGAAGAAAGTTGAAGAAAACAGATGAAGTCTGGGGAGGCATTCCCGATGTTTTTACCCTTAATACAGCTATTTTTCTTCTTATTTACGCAACCGGACAAATGGCAAGCTGGTTTTTCTTCCTTCTCTACTTTTTAGGTTTTGGAATTACTTTTATTTTTGAGCCTGCAACTGTTTTTGTCTTTGCATTAGGAACGATTGCTATCTTTGTACCAGAAGTATTAAAAAATGGCGGAAGTCTGGGTACATATATCCAGCTTGGATCTTTTCTTCTTATTTCTCCTCTTCCCTATTTTTTTGGTAAAGAATACCGCGACCGTGAAGATGAAGAGCAAGAAATACAACAGCTAGCAGAAAGGTCCGAAGAAGCAGGCACAACCATTGCAAAAGATGTAGAAGATGTGATTGCCAACGAAAAGAAAAGTCTTAAGCCTGAGGATATGGAAAAGCTTAATGAAATCCTTGAGGAAACAGAAGACCTTCGCTCTGAGACGAAGGAATAATACCAATACTACCAATGTCCAATACTACCAATAAAAAAATACATATATTGTCTCCATTGAGATATTGGTACTTATTGGTAGTATTTGTAGTATTTGTAGTATTCCCGCCTATGGCGAATGCCTTCACCATGTCCAATGCTTTCTACATTATTATTCTTGGCAACTTAAATAGCATTGCAGGACAAGTGTCTGGCTCTGGAAATATTCTTACCTTTACCAGTGGCGAGCTGGGTGCAGGATTGTATAGCGGGACAAATTACAAATTGTGTGCGGGTTTTTATGGAGGCATTTTTTGTAATGCAACATCCCTTGTATCGGGACTCTTTACTTTTACTGTTACCCCAACCTCTTTGGATTTTGGCACCATAGACCCAACCAGTCCAGTAACTCGTACAAACATACTCGATGTATTAAGTAGTGCATCAGGATACAGTGTAACCGCGATAGAAAATCATAGTCTTAAATCTGCGAGTGGTACCATTATTCCCGACACCAGCTGCGATAGTGGCGTCTGTACGCCAAGCACTGCCGCACAATGGTCTAACAATCTTACCTACGGCTTTGGGTATCGCTGCGACAACGTGGTTGCAACAGATTGCGTGAGTGGATTTACCTCTAATTATTTTAAACCGTTTGCCAATTTGCAACTAGCACAGACTCCCATGGTAGTTATGCAGAATGCTAATTCCTCTGCCGTGGAAAAACAAAGCCAAATTACCTACAAAGTAAATGTTGCAGGCATACAGCTTCCAGGTGTGTACACGAATACCATTACGTATGTGGCTTCTCCTAATTTCTGAAAGAAATTTGGAGAAGAGTGCAAAGTTAAAAGTGAAAAATGAAAAATTTAAGTTCAAAATTAAAAATCTATAGACTGGGAATCACGATTCTCCTACTTACTACTTACTACCTAATACATACTACTCGCGTTAGCGCCAGCGATTTTTCGCTGGGTATCTTCCCTCCTATTATTCAGATTCAGGCAAATGTCCCAACAGGCATTAAAAAAGATATTACCGTTGTGAATGCAAGCGAGTCACCTCAAGACGTATCTATTGTTATGAAGCAGTTTACCAATTCTCCTTACAGCAATGGGCAGGTCTCCTACCTTCCGGACAATACTATCCCTCACCCAGACAAGGATATTTTTAGTAAAATTCAGATACTTGATACTGATGCCCCCATAGATAGCATTACCTTAGCCCCCAAGCAAAAGAAAACCCTTACTCTTCGCATAGGACTACCCAAAGACGAGCCTGCAGGAGACTATTACTTTTCTATTCTTTTTATCTCTCACAATCAAGTTGGCGACACACAAAATGGCAGCGTTATTAACGCAGGCATTGCAACGAATGTGCTTTTGTCTATTGGCCCCAAAGACCCAACAACAGGCTTTTTGGAAGAATTCTCAACAAAGTGGTTTTACCAGACAGGACCTATCCCCTTTACTGTATCTATCGCTAACACAAGCAATCATTTTATTACTCCCACTGGACAAATTCTTATACGAAATATGTTTGGGCAATTGGTTGGCAAAGTGGATTTATTACCAGTAAATATTTTGGAGCAGACAAGCAGATATCTTCCCTCCAAAAGTGCTGCCAACTCGTCTTACGCAAGCTGGAATGAAAAAGTGTTATTTGGTGCGTATAGCGCACACATTATTGTGTCACTTTCTGACGCAGGTCCTCTTTTTACCCGTACTATTTATTTCTTTGTTATGCCTATCCAATATATTGTAGGATTTTTCTTAGCAGTTACCCTCGTACTTATAGTGATAGAACGAGTAAGACACAGGATAAAAAGTTCGTAGTTAATCGTTCATAGTTCATAGTAAAAAAAAACGACCAACGATGAACGACGAACCAATAACCAACTAGCTAATACCCAACCCCCTTCATCCAATGATGATGAAGCTTTTTCTCTCTAAATAGAGCATCAAAAAGGTGAGCAAATCGGAAGCCAGGTGCTGCTGCTGGAATTCCAACCACGGGAGCGCCGTGAGGGAGGTATTTTCGAAGCAGTATAATAATAAGGATAATCACTACCAGGATAAGCAGGAGCCACACCCACCATGGAATAGCAAAAACTCCAGGAAATGCAGGTAAAGTAGGAACTGGCGTTATATTCCCTTTTCCAGACGTGATTCCTTTAATAAGTATTTTCTTAAGTTGTGCCTCGGAAGGCTTGCCTTGCAAAACAGAATCGGCAAAAAGCGTATAGGTTCCTGCTTTGTCTATAACAATACTACATTTGTAATACCCAGTAACATCCGCTGTTGTCACACACCCCGTAGACCCGTTAATATGCACTGTTATGGAGGCTCCTGGCATGCCGTACCCAAATGCATCGGCATTATCTCCCACAAAGACATCAACGCGCTGTACGCCCAATGTAGGGGGCAAAAAAACGCCAGTCTTAGTAATAACCCCATCTATGGGTGTCACCGTTACGCAGGCCAACGATTCTCCAAACTTCTTAAAATCCACTGCATCAAAACATATCGTACTGGTTGCTTTGGGAACTGCAACGTTAGTGAAAGTAAAATTGCCCAAATCATCTGCCACAGTCGAAGTAACTACCGTATCATTGACAGTAAGAGAGATAGAAGCAAAAGGAGCAATGTATCCAGTAACATTAAGCACATTGCCACCAACTGTAACTTGAATATTGGTTGTGCCACTCTTTGTGGCAGGAGTCTGTGCATGCGCTTTTGACAAAGGAACAAGAAACAAAGCACAAGATACAATCAATAGAAGTAAAATTCTCTTCATATTAAATTATTGTAGCATGTTTCAAATGCATAACTGAGAAGCCAATGGTTTATTGATTTGTAAGGTGACGTTCCCGAGCATTTTCTTTATGTAATGCTTATTCCCGGTTCACTATGCAAGAATTTGCACCAATTCGTTATTTCATGAGATAAAGCAAATTCTTGAATCACTTACAAATCAACTCACCCTTGTCTTTTTCTATCACACTTTATTTTTGGTAAACGTCTGACTTCGTTCTCCTGCCTTCCCTTACATGAAAATAGTAATACTAATGCTTCATAAAAATTCTTACATAAAAAATAAATTTTCTTACTGCTTTTTTACTTTGTCCTATTAAACCAGTCCAAATAACGGACTACCAAAACGTATCACTTTTTGCCTAAGACTGCCAAAACTCTTACATTATATTCGTGCCTAGCGATAGATCGAATTAAAAACGAAGCATATTAAAAGTACGAAAAAAAATCAAATTTTACTTTTCACTAGCTTCTTGTGTGAAATGTTATATTACAGGACTATATATATAATTTTATATACATTGATATATTTTTATACTACCTATTTTCACAAAATTGTGACTAGCGTTCGATCTTTCTTTGAATTTTAAATCCTTTTTCACATTGCAAAAATGTTATTTTCACAGATTCGAATTTTTATTTTTGTCTTTACTAGAGGTCATTGACAAGCTGACGCACAATTCTTACGCTAAATAGTAGTAGTACATCGTTTTGATAATCCGGATAATCAGTATAATCTCGAGGCTAATCAATAAAATTTATATTTTCACATCTGCCCTATGGAATTTATTCAAATTTTTAAAAATTATTTACTTGCTTTAAAGCCAGCACCCTCAAAGGTGACTGTGAAAAATTACACCCTCGATGTACGCCACTTCATTTCGTGGCTAAAGGTAAAAAAACAAAGCATAACCCCTGCTACAATTACGCTTAGCGACATTGAAGATTTTGTAAAAGAAAGCAACGACAGGCTCTCTACACGGTCTCTTGATAGGCATATTTCGTCCCTACGAAAATTCTTTTTGTGCCTTAAGCTAGAGGGAATTATTGCATCATCTCCGTTTGATGCAAAAGATATTCACACAAAGCATGTGGAGGCAGATCCATTTCGCCTCAAACAGTTTAAAGACTTTCTGTATGTATACAACGCAAGTAATCTTACTATAAAAAACTACATCATTGATGTAAAACAATTCTTCACCTGGGCCGAGGCTGTTTTAGGACTTTCCGAAGCAGATGGGAAAGAAACTATTCTTTCAAGACTTGATAATGCCCTCTTAGAAGAATACCGCAATAGATTAGCCTCGGAAAATGTCTTTTCTTATGCATCTATTAACAGAAAATTATCTTCTCTTCGCAAGTATGTTGCATGGGCAAACAGTCAAAATCTTTTGGAAAGAGACAATGGTCTCCAGATTAACCCAAACACGATTCTCAATATCCCTAGCACTCACTACTCTTCAATGCCAAATGATAATCAGGGAGGGGTGGCGGGAGTGGGAGTCCCTCATCGAGCGCCTGCAGCGAGCGAAGTCGAAGCGAAGCCGTCGGATGAGGGTGACGACCGACAGGACCCCTCTCTTGAGAATGCAGAGGCTACTTACTCTCCTTTTCCTCCATTTAGACTTGCTCAGAAGATATCAAAAGGTATCATGTATGTATTTGATGGTATTTTCACAGCTCCTCTTGCGCATGCATTTCTCCAAACTCATAAATTTCTCTGGATTGCTAAAGGGAGACCACTCTTCACGAAGATACAAGATACAAAAAACAAGATACAAAAAATATCAAATATCCAAGCTCCAATATCCAATATCCCTAAGGCTCTTTATGCTCCCCTTGAAATTTCCACACGGGATTTTTCATGGTATCAGAAAATAGTGCATCATGCACGATACACCCGTCCAAATTGGTACAAAAGATATCATTCATTCGCACTTGCCCATTACTTTAACTGGGCTATCTTAATTATTATTATGACAGCCTTAGGTTTTGGCTTTTATAGTAGCTTTTTCCAAAAGCCAGGCAGCAGCCAGCCACTTTTAGCAGCAGCGAGTCCGCCGCGCATTTTGTCTTTCCAAGGAAGACTCACCGATAGCAGCAATAATCCAATAACAAGTACCACCAACTTGCGTTTTGCTATTTACAATGCTTTGAGTGCAAGCGGCTCTGCTCTTTTATGGCAAGAGGTAGATGGCATAACTCCAGACACCAATGGGGTTTTTTCTGTTTTGCTTGGTAATAGCACGAGCATTCCCCAATCTCTTTTTGCCAACAATACAAAT
>DASQJJ010000025.1:0-10050 GCA_035631115.1 Candidatus Eiseniibacteriota bacterium | reverse complement strand
ACTTCTCCATCTGGCTTAATAAGCGGGCGAATGTCTAAGAAAACGTCTCTTGGTGCCACAATAAGCTGGCTATGCGGGTGTGGGATGCTTTCTCCTGCCAATTCTCCTCTATTATGAAATACATAGATGTGCCCCTTATTCTTATGCTTTGCAATACGCTCTTTATAGGTAGCAAAAAGAAGTTCTACCTGAGAAAGAGGCAACTCGTCGATATTTTTATGGTGGTCTGGACTATGAATAATAATTTCGTGAACCGGTGCAAAAGAAAACTTATTCTTTAATACCCGTATTTGCCAATTGCTGTCTCCTGGATTGCCTCCAATGCGATACATTTCTTTCTCGCTTTCTTCATTGCCTATACAGAAAGGGCATGTCTTTAGTACCTGCTTGGATTGATTAGGACGCTTACTCCTACGTGGATCTAGTACTATCCACTTATTCCAAGAAAGGTCTTTGATAAATTTAAAATCAGACATAGGCAGTTGGTGGTTATTGTTCGAGCGAAGCTTTAGCTAAGTCGAGAACTTCTCGATGCGCTTCGCTTACTCGAAGAAGAAAACCTATTTTTAGATTAGATCATAAATTGGCAAAAAGAAAGTGTATCTAAAGGTATAGCAATATACTTCATTTATCCAGAAGATAACAAGAAATGTATTTGTCATTTCGAACGTAGTGAGAAATCTTAGTCTATATCGATTTCAGATAAGTCTTTATTTAAACCTTTAATAAAAGTAAGCTTCTTTTCTCTTCTATAATCTTTAACTTGCTTTTCTCGTTCAATTGCTAACAAAATATCACTGTACTCCTCGAAATAGATTAACTTCCATATGTTATATTTCTTAGTAAAGCCTTCAACTAGTTTACTTTTGTGCTCAAATAGTCTTTTTTGCAGATTACTCGTGACTCCAGTATAAAATACAGTATTATATCTATTGGTTAGGATATAAACAAAGTAAGACTTTCTGTTCATTACCAATTATTTAAGTAGATTTCTCGGCTTTGCCTCGAAATGACATATTTAATTTCTCCTTTATTACCATCCACACAAATTCCACTAATGCCAGTTGTCTTTTTATTCTCCAAGGTTGGACAGCTAAGCGAAATAACCATTCCATTCCCATTGACCTAACAACTTTTGGGGCTCTGGGCACTTTGCCACTAATATAGTCAAATGCTCCCCCAACTCCAACGAGTACTTTTACTGGAATTTTGCCAACATGCTCTTGCATCCAAAATTCTTGCTTGGGTGCACCAAAGGCAACAAATAAGATGTCTATGACATCAGTATTAGGTAGTAAGTATTTTGTATTATGTATTTTGGGTTTTGTACTCTCATAATACTTACTACTTGATACTTGATACTTTTTTGCTAAGTCAAATCCTTCTTTGCTCCACTCCTGTCCAATGAAAGAAACTCTAAGGTTAGGGTATTTCTTGACTAAGCAGTTGCTCGTCAACTCTGCTACTCCTGGCCCTCCCCCAAGAAAGCCTACCGTTATAGGCCAATCGGATACCTCTTTACAGAGCTTTTCGACCAAGTCGACACCAGTAAATCGCTCTGTAAGTGATATACCCATGCTTTGAGCAGCAAGTCCTACCCCTACCCCATCATTCAAGGCTATTTTGGCACCATTCAAGGCCATTTGGAAGTCGGAATTTTTGTGCGAGAGAACAATCATTTCGGGATTGGGGGTAACAATGTAGTAAGGAGATGCAGATTTTTGTATATTTTGGACAATATACTTTAGGATATCTTTGGATGAAGCATCTGTTATGCCAACACCCAACACATTTTTTTTCACCAAGTCATTACTATTGCTATAAGTCTTTTGTGAATTCTCCGAAAAAGAATGATTTTGGCTTTTTTGCATATGTTTTATGTTCGGCAAGATTGAATCTAAAAAAGGTATTCTTACTTAAAATTCACTATTTTCTTACTATTTTATAAAATATAACTATATGATAGTACAATTCTCTTTTTTTGTGAAAGTTTTACAAAACTGACGAGGCTAGCAAAATACATAAAAATAATATAAGACAAATACGTCTATTTCTTGGAAATAGAACGCTTATACAACTCAATATTCTCAAGTGCCACTCCGGTCCCACGCACCACACATAAGAGAGCATCCTCTGCTACATGACATGGTACACCGGTAAGATGGGTCATAAATTTATCTAAATTGTGCAGCAAAGATGTGCCTCCACTCATAACAATTCCCTTATCGATAATATCACTTGCCAATTCTGGAGGCGTATTTTCTAATACTTCCTTTACCCCATTCACAATATCCAAAAGCGGCTCTTGAATTGCCTCATTCACCTGCAACTCTGTCATTTCTATGGTCCGAGGTAGTCCGGTAACGCTGTCTCGCCCCCTAATTTCCATTTTCTTTGGCTCCTTTTTTTCTGCGTCTGTAGGGTAGGCATTGCCAATGGTAATTTTTATTTCCTCGGCAGTACGCTCGCCAATAAGTAAATTAAATTTCTTCCTGCAATACGTAGAAATAGCCTCGTCTATTTTATTCCCACCAACCCGAACAGAATTATGCACTACCACTCCACCCAAAGACACAACTGCAGACTCACTTGAGCCCCCCCCAATATCCACAATCATATGCCCTGCAGCCTGAGCAATAGGGATTTTGGCACCAATTGCAGCAGCTAATGGCTCTTCTATTAAATATGCTGCCTTTGCACCTGCAGACATAGTTGCATCCAGGACTGCACGCCTTTCTACCTGTGTAACGCCACTAGGAATACATATCATGACTTCAGGCTTAAAAAACCTGCTTTTTCCGCAGGCTTTATCGATAAAATAGGACAGCATTGCCTCTGTTATGGTGTAGTCGGCAATAACTCCGTCTCGCATGGGGCGCTGAGCAACAATATTGCCTGGAGTACGACCCAACATGTCTTTTGCTTCTCGTCCCACAGCAACAACTCTATTGTCTTCTGCAGTAACTGCAACAACTGTTGGCTCGTTGAGGACAATACCCTCTCCAGCTAAATAAACTAATGTATTGGCGGTGCCAAGATCTATGCCGACTCTTTTTGAAAACATACGTATTAAATTACTAATTTCTAATATCTAATTTCTAATGAAAATCCTAATACAGCAATTTCTAAACATTTAACATTTTATTAGATATTTGTAATTAGGACTTAGAAATTCTAAAAGAAAACGATTATCTTCTACTTTCTTTATCAAGTAGATCAAACCAATCAATTTCTCTATCAAAACTGCTTGATAGGCTTGATATTTATTCATTATATGTAGGATACGCGCGCGTTGCAAGCACTAGCGTAAGAGGATATAATAGACTTCAGTAACCATGAGACGGCAACTTCTTATTTCCTTTTTTATCCTTCTTTTTCTAGGAGTTGGCACCTTGATTGCCATTTTTTATGGCAAAGGATATCGCCTGGACTTTACCCCTGGCAAAGGTATTCTTAAGGGTACAGGGCTTTTAGTAACAACCAGCGTCCCAGATGGTGCACAGGTGTTTATAAATGACCATCTTACAACCGCAACCAACAATACCATCAACCTTCCTCCTGGACAATACAAGGTACGCATATTTAAAGATGGCTACTTCCCTTGGGAAAAAACAATCGACGTAGAAAAAGAAGTGGTAAGCAAAGCAGAGGCAACGCTTTTTCCAACAACACCAAAATTAGAAAGTATTACCGAGACAGGAGCTTTATCTCCTACTATTGATCCTTCTTTTACCAAAATTGCCTATGTTGTGGCAAGTCAGTCTGCGCGAAAAAATGGAATCTATGTCTTAGATATGGGTAATAGGTCGCTTCTTACCCTTTCTTCCAACGCAACGCAGGTTGCAGACGGTACAGTTGTATCTTTTGATAATGCAACGCTTTCATGGTCACCCGATGGCAAGCAAATACTCGCCTCTATCCCTACAACCAATCCCAACAGACCAACACTGTATCTTCTTGATGCAACTACCTTTACCTCTACTCCAAAAGACGTTACCGAAACAATAGATGCAACAACGACTACATGGAGTACACTTCTTACCCAAAAGCAAAATGCCCAATTAAATACCCTTAAACCAACACTTAAAGCATTCGCTATGTCTAATATGACAATTCTTTCCTGGTCACCAGACGAAACCAAATTTATCTATACTGCCTCTAACGCGGCAACACTCCAGCAAATAATAAATCCAAAAATTATTGGAGCAGACTCCATGACCGAGGAAAGAAATCTGAGTAAAGGCAGCATGTATGTCTACGACATAAAAGAAGATAAAAACTTTCTCTTACTTAAGGCAGACCAAATACCAAGTCAAAAAGCTATGTGGTTTCCTGACTCCAAGCACATAGTAGTTGTTCATGATAAGCGAGTTGATATTCGAGAGTATGATGGAGCCAATAATACAACACTTTTTGCAGGACCTTTTGTAGATAGTTATGCATTCCCTTGGCCAACCGGCGAGCAAATTGTTGTCCTAACCAATTTGGGAAATCCAGATATTCTACCTAATTTGTATACTATTAGTCTGAAGTAGTTTAAAAGGAATAAAGAAAACTATTATGCTGCGGGTCGCAACGGTGTACCTATAACAGCTCCCATTCCATGAAGTGGAACACCACCCACTGAAATAGCTGGTAAAGCAACTCTTACTGCTGTCATCCTACGCCCTCCCCATAATTCTCCTTTATTTAAGTCATCTGCAAGCTCTGCAGCTGTTCGAGGTGGACGCTCTTCTCTCAGTGATCTTTCCCCACGTGAATGCACTAAGCCAGCATTTGTTAAAAATTCTTCTCCTGGATATAAATCTTTTCTTTGTGCCATGAGTGGTATTATAGCACATTTATGCAAGGTTTGTGCTTGACATATTTTTGACCCATTTTTGACACAAACCAGTGAGTTGCTTTCTTGTAGCTACTTCGGTATTATGCCGGTATGAGTCTCCCTCGACCAGATTTTCGCGGCATTGGCGACCAGGTACAGGAAAGACAAGCCTATTGCTTGAAAGCAGGAAGAAATTGTCTGAGAAGATGCAATGCAACAACAGATGATCAAGAAACAATATCAAATAATCCAAAGTGGGCAGATGACGCTGTGAGGGAAACGCAGTACGGACGCCCAAGCACACGAGCAAGCAATATAGAAAAAAGAATTCAAGATCACAGGAATAACAATTCCCCTGACAACCTGTGCGCATATCTTAATGCAGATTAGGTACCCTCTATTAGCCTCATTTCTGTGCTACAATACGACTATCTGTTGCTGTAGCTCAGTGGATAGAGCAGGCCCGTCCTAAGGGCAAGATCGGAGGTTCGACTCCTCTCAGCAACGCAACGTAATAAATTTTTGGAGAAAATTTAAACGTTGCTGAAACGTTTAATTTCTCTGAAATTATTACGTTTCGCATGCAGTCTTCGGAGACTAGTTCATCGGTAGAACGCTCGGTTCGGGACCGAGAGGTAGAGAGTCCAATTCTCTCGTCTCCGACCCATTCGGCAAGCTCAGGGTCATGACCTAGGCCACTTTATTTCCCCGTATTGTCCTAATTGCTATATCCAAAACCATTCCTGCAGCATGATAATTAAGAAGTCTTGCCCGGTGTAGTGTAAATATTTCCTCTGGAGTTGCCATAAATATCTTTCCATCCGCTGTTAATTTTTCTATCACATCATTAGATAGTGGAGGGAATTCTATTGCGAGATTTTTAGAATCAAGCCTATTTGCATCGGCATAGGGCAACGGCTCGGGACGAATCTCGTCCACCTGTGCCTCGGGACTTACCATAATACCTGGCTCGATGAGTAAATCCTCAAATGTTTTTCCTTCTGGGACTATACTTGCCAAGACATTTGCCAGCGGGTCTGCAGGAATTTCTCCCCGAGAGATTGCCTGCAACTTACTTACCGAAGTCTGTACCGGAGTGCGTACTAATGCATGCTTTTCACTGTGTGCACCTGGCTCCTGCTCGAGCGCAACTGCAATTCGTCCCTCTTGGTCACGAAGAATTGCCACAAATCCACTGACTGCTACTTCTTTAATGCCATCTGGAGTCCAAATTTTGACTACCTCTGGATTTTGGTCCACAATTGGCTGCCACCATTCTTGGACAAGAATGTCCTTTCCCTCTGCATCTTTTGCTCGTGTGCCATCTTCCTGCAGCTTGTACTTTTTAACGAGCAAGCCATTTACATTAAAAGCACTTCCCTGCTCACCAGTAGAGTCTATTTCCTTAACAGTCTTTTGTCCATTTTTGTCATAGCCAACAAAAAATGTGTGATGAATTTTCCGTGCAGTATCTTCTGTGTATTCAACAATACCAACTTCTTCTTGTTGTGCAACTTTTTCTTGGATATCTTGTGGCAACTGTGCGGCTGCAACATCACGGAGACTAAATTTTCTTTCCCAACCAAATTGAGGAACATCAGTTGCTTCTGTAACTATTTCTGGTAAGGCTTTTAGTCTCTCAGAGTACCAATGCCTCAACTCGGGAGTACCTTCTTTTGCCAATACATCCCGAATATGTGGTTGGACAAATTCCTGCCCATACGCACGTAATGCTTTTGCCTTTTTTTGCTCGGGAGACACCTGAGCGGGTCTTTCGTTTTTCATCTCCCTATTATACCAAAATTCTGCTACTTCGAGCTCAATTGACAAAAATATATAGCTCTTTATAATCATGCTATGCCGGGCCGACGAAAAGATGATTATCCAGTTGTATATAGAAATAGGACTCATCTTCATGTAAATGTTAGATTTCATCGAGATGATGAGGAAACACTTGATCCTAAGCGTATCCGCAAACGATTACCACCAATTCTTGTAGATAGAGATTCCAAAGGCGATCCTTTAAGGGTCTGGGTGCATGATTTTAGCAAATCAACAATAGATGAGGTCGCTGAGAAAATTGGAGATTCACCCAGCTTATTCCCGTAATTCAAGCCATAAGAAGAACACTCACTCACCAAGAATGGCAAGTATTTAAGGGCAATAGGAAAAGAAGCACCTAAATTCCCTTGAAAACTCAAGGAGAATCTGCCATCATACAGTAAGACCCTCACCTCTATCCTCTCCCTCCAAGAAGGAGAGGAAGAATACGGAAATTATTTATTTATGGATGAGAAATTGACCAAAGACGAGAGAAAGCATTTGAGGCAAGAAGAATGGCGGGAAAAAGCAGACAAAGAGCAAAAAAAGAAGTTGTATCAGACAGTTGCGTGGTGGTCTTTTGGAGGAATGCTCCTGGTCCTGGCTATTTGGGCATTGGTTGTTTTTTCTCAAGGAAGTAGCTCTTTGTCTTCTGCTACGCTCAAGCAACCTCCCGTTACAAAAGCAGATTTTCAAACCAACCCCTCGGGCGCAAAGGCTACGCTAGTAGAATATGCAGATTTTCAATGTCCAGCCTGCAAGGCATATGACCCCATTGTGAGACAACTTCTCAAGGATTATGGAGAAAAATTAAATCTTGTGTATAGAATGTTTCCTCTTAAAACAGTCCACCAAAATGCAATCAATTCTGCCAAGGCTGCCTATGCTGCCTCTCTGCAGGGAAAATTCTGGGAGATGCACAATAGACTTTTTGATGCCCAAGATAGCTGGGCCACCCTTCCCGACCCAGAAAGTGTCTATGTAGGGTATACAAAAGATTTAGGACTCGATACAAATACTTTTAAAAAAGACTACGAAGCGCAGGCAACGAGTGATTTTGTGAATAATTCCTATGACGCTGCATTGAATGTGGGGGTAAATAGCACACCAACATTTTTCTTAAATGGTAATCAACTTACCAATCCTGCTGGTTACGCAGACTTTAAAAAGCTAATTGACCAAGCAGTAAAATAGTTGACATCCGCCTCCAAGTACTATACTATTCCATATATTAAATATGGCACGAGGAGAACAAAGACAAAGGCATGATGTACTAGTTCAAGTAGTCAGTGACCGTGGTGAACATTATATTCATGTTTCTCGCCCCTTATCTGGAACACCTGAAGTAGATCAGCAAACAACCTATACAGAGCGCCACATTGCCGTAGGAAGACCATCTAGAAAAACAATTGAGGAACGAATGGAAGCAGAAACACAAGAATGGGATGGAACCAAAGTTATTAGAGAAAGACTCGTTAATCCATCAGCCAGCATAACGCCACAGCTTCCAGAAGCATTAAGCGTGGGAAATGACACAAGAGAAGATAACACTCCTTTTTTTCCAAGACCTAACAGCAATATTCATAGATCTCACGGAAGAACATTTTAAATTTATTGTATTCTAGCAATAGATGTGACATGATACTCCTATGGAGGGATATTCTCTTAAAAAATTCTTTACCTCCCCTTTTCCCGTTCGTATCCTTCCCTATCTTCTTCTCATCTTTGCTGTACTTGGCTTTTTGGATGCAACGTATCTTACTATTCAGCACTATGCACACAGCATTCCCCCATGCACTGTTGGAGGCTGCGAGACAGTACTTACCAGCACCTGGGCTGTGTTATTTGGTGTTCCAGTGGCACTCATGGGCGCTGTATTTTATGGAGTAGTACTAGTGCTAACAGGAATATACCTCACGCTAAGCAATAAGCAATATGCGATAAGCAATATGCTTTTTCTTCTTTGTTCTCTCGGTTTTCTGGTAGGTATTGGTCTTATTTTGGTCCAAGCATTTGTACTACATGCTTGGTGCTACTATTGTCTTTTCTCCGAGCTTATAGACTTCCTTCTTTTTGACACTGCCTGGTGGTTGCATAATAGCCAGAAAAGTTCTTAAAGCTCTCTTACACAATTCTTCTTGACAGAAAAATAGTCTATTTTTTATAATATATCTACAATTATGGTTAGTCGACTTGATGCATTTAGAGCAAGGATTCAAGAAGTACACAAAATATCTGGCCAACAAATAACTCCAGATGATATACTTGGTGCGGAAGTCCGCTTAAGAACAGCCCCCAGAGATACTGCCCCAAGAGGAACATCAGATGATTTCTTAAAAAACCTTAGGACAAGATTACCCCTAAACCTATCTGATAAATATTCTTCGTAGATTAACTGCCTAATTCTTCTTCACTGTAGACCTGAGGCATGTCTAATTTTTTCCAAGGGAAAATTTCATCTTCTCGAAATACTAAGTGTAATTCTTTCTGTGCTGCCTCTGGACTTTCGGATGCATGAATAAGATTAAGCTGCTGACTCATACCAAAATCCCCTCGAATAGTCCCAGGAGCTGCCTCCCTAGCCTTTGTAATACCTATCATGGTGCGTACGGTACTTGCTGCATCTTTTCCTTCCCATACCATGGCAACAATAGGAGATGACTGCATGTAGTCTCGAAGAGATGGGAAAAATGGCTTATCCTTATGATGTGCATACCAATCTTCCAAAAGCTGGGTGCTTAAATTAACCATTTTGAGTGCTACCAAATGAAGACCTTTTCGCTCAAAGCGGTGAATGACCTCTCCAATAAGTGCTCTTTGAATGCCATCTGGCTTTACTAAGACTACCGTTTGTTCCATATATTAGTATTTAGTATATGGTATTTTGTATTTTGTATCAAGATGAAAAATTAAAAAAGAACTTTTTACTTTCGCCTCGTTGGTTGGCTTCTTTTTTGTTTTTCTATCCTTTCTTCTCTTTGTTGGGGAGTTTCATTTGCATATCTTCTACGAAGGACCTCTCCTTTTTTTTCTTTTGCTCCTGGTCTTTTAGCAGCCTCTCTCATCCCTGTAACTCGTTTTTCCCGGATTTGTGGCTTTTTCCAAGATTTCCGAGATGTATAACTTTTCCACTCAGATATATCAGGAAACTTTACTCCTCGCTTCCTCATTTCAATAACTCTCCAAGAAATTCCTGTTCGTGTATATCCCAATTCATCACCAATTCTTTTCTGAGTCCAACCTTTTTTCATGAGGTGTAGAATTTTTTGGTCGGTTGAATCTAGTTGTGGACCTTCTTCTACCATGAGATTTTTTATCTTAGCTTGAGGAGATCTTCAAATTCTTTCTGTGCAGTTTCTGGGAAATTACCAATTATTGCCAAATTAAGGGTCTCATTGACTATATAC
>DASQJJ010000024.1:0-5647 GCA_035631115.1 Candidatus Eiseniibacteriota bacterium | reverse complement strand
ACCATTAATTGTTATTGATTATGTGGTTATTCACGAGTTGACACATACAACAGAAAAGCATCATCAAGCTGCATTTTGGAGACGAGTAGGACTTTTTACTCCGGCCTACAGACAACACAGAAAATGGCTAAATGAGAATATGCATCTTCTATCTACGTAGGCCTATGTCGCCCCTTACATACACTTCTCACTGCTCTGGTTGCACCATCACTAAATTGTGGAAGCAATACACCAGCATGCTCATACAATTGTCTAGCGCTTAACTTACCTCCTGTTTCTTCGCTAAGTTGAGTAAATGTTGGACTAGTGGTTTTGGGGCAAAGTCCTCTCCTTTTTAAATCGCATTGCTCATCAGGAAAAATACACCCTGTGGTAATTCTAACCCCAGTTGCTGCTTTTTCTGCCTTGCCATAGCCACCACATTCATCAGTTGTCATAAGATGGAGTGTACCATGAAGAAGTCTAAATATCAACTATAGGGTAATATTTACCCTCATTGCAAATGTATATAATCCGCAGTACGCTAAGCTTAGTAGCTTTCTTATAGCTCTAGAAGGAGGTGAGAAAATGAAAAACGAAAAAGACATGGAAGTGTGCAACTGCGGATGCTGCGGAGGATACGGTATGTTGGGAGGCAAAAAACTCTACATGATAATTGGAACGCTTGCATTGGTGTATGGATTGGTGCAGTGGGCACGAGTTACCTATATGTGGCCACCATATATGGGTTGGGTTGTTGGCGGAGCAGCACTTGTTGTAATTGGATTTTTAAAGAAATGGTGGTACATGCGTAAAGGCATGTAGAAAGTTTACAAAGGAGTCGGGTTTTTATTATACTTTCGCTATGAAGCATATAAAAAGAGGCGAAGGTAAGGAAGTTGTTAAAAAGGACTATATAAAGCATATCCTTTTTTCTCTAGAAGATTTTAAAGAAAAAGGACATCTTCTCCAAACAGTCAGTATTCCTCCACAAACCAAACAGCGTCTCCATAAGCATTATCTTCAAACAGAAGTCTGGTATGTCCTGGATGGAGAAGCGTCTATTTTTATTAATACAGAGGAATTTATTGCACATCGGGGAGATGCCTTTATTGCAGATCCAGGAGATGTTCACGGATTATGGAATAAAACAGATCAACCATTTACGCTTGTTGTTTTTAAAATTAATCTACCAGAAAACGATGAGGATACACAGTGGCTAGAGGAATAATTATTTTCCTACTTTCTCCCAGGGGAATTGGCTTCTTCCAAAATGGCCATATGCCGCAGTTGCGAAATATATTGGTCTTCGCAGCTTGAGTCCATCTAAAATTCCTTTTACCGAAGTGTCCAAGAGATTGTCCATATATTCTAGAATTTTTTCTTTATCTACTTTTTCTGTGCCAAATGTTTCTACATCAAGCATAAGAGGCTTTTTCAGTCCTATTGCATAGGCAAGTCGCACTTCTGCTTTTCCTGCCATTTTTTTGGCAACAATATTTTTTGCCAAATACCGTGCCGCATACGCACCACTTCTGTCTACTTTTGTTGGGTCTTTACCAGAAAATGCTCCTCCACCAACTCGTGCGTACCCTCCATACCCATCGACAACAATTTTTCTTCCTGTAAGTCCTGTGTCACTTGTGGGGCCGCCAATATGCCAGACACCCGTGCCATTCACAATAAGCTCTTTTTCTGGAAAAGCAAATCCATACTTTTTAAGGACTGGTGCAACAATTTTTTTATAGACATCTTTTTTTACTTGCTCTAATTTCTTTTTTTCGTCATGTGGGACAGCAATAACAACAGAGGTAATTTTTACAGGTTTGCCATTTTTGTATAAGACACTTACTTGTGTCTTGCCATCGGGACGAAGATAGGGAAGAATTTTTTTGGTCCTCACTTTGTCTATTTGCTCGGCAAGTCTATGAGAAAGGGTAATGGGAAGTGGCATAAGCTCTGGAGTCTCGTTGCATGCATATCCAAACATCATGCCTTGGTCTCCTGCGCCGTCAGTGTCTACTCCTGCTGCTATTTCGGGAGATTGCTGATGAATAGTTACAATAACAGGGGATTTGTCGGTAAATTCAAATCGCTTATCTGTATATCCTAAATCCTTAATAACTTTTCTAGCAATTTTTTCGAAGTCTACTTTTGCGCTACTGCCAACTTCTCCAGCAAGAATAATTTTTTCTTTGGTAACTAAAGTCTCGACCCCAAGATGTCCTTTTGGATCTTGTGCTAAGACTGCATCCACGATAGCATCACTTATTTGGTCGGCAATTTTATCTGGATGACCAGCGCACACGGATTCGGATGTAAAAATAAAAGAATTCATAAGTTTGTCCAGATTGACCACATTCAAGGTCGGTTTGGCACCTTTTACTTAAAAGGTTGCCGGGTAGATCATAGAGCCAAAACTCTCCCTACCACTCTGAATGTGTGCATAGTAAAACATACTACAAAAAGAAACACAAGGGGTATATTCATTGACAGAAATTGCCAACTATGAAACTCTTATACATATGGAAAATCAAGAAGGAGAGACGCAGGTAATAATTCCATCATCAGACAAGCCAATACTTCTTATACTTACCATCGCTGTTTTTGCAGCATTACTCCTGCTAAGCGGTATAAAATATTTTTTTCTTTCTAAAACGCCTGTTGCTCCCAAGATACAATCCCAACCGCAAGCAGTACAATTGCCCAAGCGAAATATTTTTGTTTATACACGGTGTTTTGGTGGAGATTGGCAACCCAATCGTTGTGGTTTGTATGTCCAGTCTCTTGATGACAAAGAAGAAAAACTTATTTATACATTTTCTTTCGATAAGGTAAAAAAGCAAAATGAAAACGCTCCTTATAATGGAGTTTCTCTTTCGGGAGTAACAGGAAATTACGTTGTCTACACAAGGCGTGATGCAAAAGCATATATTTTTGGTGTGATTAATTTGTCTACAGGAAAAGCAACAGAATTATTTTCTACTCCCACGAGGGTAACCAATACATCAATTCAGATAATGGGTGCACCTACTTCTGATGACCACAAAATATACTTTACAGAAAGTGACAATAAAAGTTCGCGATTAATTATGTATGATCCCCAAACTAACACACACAAAACACTTACTTCACTTGAGAATAGTCCAGGTGTCGTATATTTTCCATTTGGAGTTTCCGGGACAAAAGTGCTTCTTACCCATACAGAAGGATACCCTGGTGCACCATCTAGATGGTGGAAAACATTCGACACTGCAACAGGAAAAGTGACGGATGTACAAAAGGAAATTTATTCGCCATTGTATGTTGATGGAGCAATATTTTTTTTTGAAACGGAAAAAATTCCTGGTTCTAATACCGTTAATGTATTGCTAAAAAAAACAGATGCTAATTTATTATCCGAGCAAACAATTTATTCTCTAAAGAATACGTATACCTATGGATACTCAGGGCCAACTGAATCCTATTCAAATCTTACCTATGCACGTTGGTCTAATATGATAGGGGTAATGGTGGAGTTAACTGATTTAAAAAATTCTCAGCGTGATTTCCACAAATCGTATGTGATACCACTGAAAGATCTTGCTGTACCATATGATGATAGTACGGCAGGAAATTTAATACGTGTTAGTCCTGAAACACAGGTGTATAAATGGATCACCTATTTAAAAGATGACGTAACCTTGCATGATATGAAAGCTCCTGCAATGCTTTTTAAAATTAAATACACGTGGTATCTAAAGGATTTTGCTGCATTTCCAGCAAGCATAGTAGATATTATGAAAGACGCACAACCTATTCTTATTGGGGCGGATAATGTATTTTTTGTTGATACACTACAGTAAATAAATTGTCCCATAGTTGTTTGACTTCTCTTCTTGTCTCTGGTATAATCATTGTGACCTTTGACGAGCACGCAAGATCTACTTATCTTTCTATCTTCTCAGGAAATACTCTATGTACCGTAATTTTAGACCCAACAATCAAAGAAATAAGCATGTGCGAAAGTCGCTTCCCAGCCAAGAGCTTTTGTCGGCAATCCGAAGTGTTGAGGTTATTAAAAAAAACAAAGTTGAGGAGGAAGAAATTCCAACAACTCATTCAGGTTTTGCTGATTTTCATTTAGTCCCAGGCTTACTATCAAATATTGAGCATAAAGGGTACGAGGCTCCAACTCCTATTCAGGACAAGGCAATTCTGCCTATTCTGGAGGGACACGATGTTATTGGTATTGCCAACACCGGGACTGGTAAGACAGCTGCATTTCTTATTCCCCTTGTAGACGCGATTTACCGGAATAAATCCGAAAGAGCAATTATTATTGCACCTACTAGAGAATTGGCAGTGCAAATTTTTGAAGAGTTAAAAGGCTTTAATCGTGGACTTGGTATGTATACAGTCTTGTGTATTGGTGGCATGAGTCTAAATAGGCAAAAAGGAGATTTGCGTCAAAATCCCCATGTTGTTATTGGTACACCTGGTAGAATAAAAGATCTTATTGGGGAAAGAGCATTGGATTTGTCTCGATTTGGTATAGTGGTCTTGGACGAAGCAGATAGAATGGTAGATATTGGATTTATTAACGATATTAAGTATTTTATTTCTCTTCTTCCTTTAGCGCGGCAATCGCTTTTTTTCTCTGCAACAATTTCTGGAAAAGTACAAGAAATTCTTAAGGCATTTGTTAAAAATCCTATTACTGTCTCGGTAAAGCAACAGGATACTGCAGAGAATATTTCTCAAGATGTCATTCATGTTACGAGTAAAGAGCGAAAAATTGACCAATTGCACAATTTACTCTCTGGCGAGGGATTTGATAAAGTCTTAATTTTTGGCAGAACTAAATGGGGTGTGCAGAAATTGAGCGACGAGTTGGTAAAAAGAGGATTTCGCGCAGGGGCAATTCATGGCAATAAGTCCCAAAACCACAGACAAAAAGTACTAGACCAATTTAAAAAGGGAGAGATAAAAATACTTCTCGCAACCGATGTTGCATCCCGAGGACTGGATATTCCCGATGTTACACATGTTATTAATTACGAAATGCCGGAAAATATGGAAAGTTATGTTCATAGAATTGGTCGTACAGGGAGGGCCGAGAAAAAAGGTAAGGCTATTACTTTTGTTGGATAATCTTCTGGTATACTATCCTCATGATTAAGGCAGCTATTTTTGACTTAGGCGGGGTACTTGTAGAAGAGCCTAAATGGTCAATGGTATCCTATTTTGCAAAATATCTTCATGTGCAAGAGGAAGATTTTAAAAAAGCGTTATCACCTCTTGACGCACCCTTTAAAAAAGGAGAAATTTCGGAAGTAGAATTTTGGGAAAGAATTCGAAAAGATCTCCACGTTGCAGAAGGGGTACCAAATCCCCAATGGATAGATGGATTTTTACCTAATTATCGAATAAATAAAAAAACATTTTCTTTAGTTGACCGCTTACGTGCATTAAAATTAAAAACAGCACTTCTTTCTAATACTGAAAGTCCAATAATGAATTTTATTACAAAACAGCATTTTAATGATTTTGATTATTTCTTCTTTTCCTGCGCAATTGGAATGCTAAAACCACACACAGATATATTTATCTATTGCTTAAGCAAGATGCAGGTAAAACCTGAAGAAGTCATATTTATTGATGACACAAAGGAGAATGTTTTTGCAAG
>DASQJJ010000023.1:0-20045 GCA_035631115.1 Candidatus Eiseniibacteriota bacterium | reverse complement strand
GCGAAAAATAGACAACTTCACCCATTTCGAACCCGCTATTCTTCTTTAATTGTCATTCTGAACGAAGTGAAGAATCTCATTCTTGAATCCTGAATCATAAATCCTAAATCAAAAATTTTGAAAGGTATTCTTCAAAATTTTCTTTATTTTCTCCATTACTCCTACAAGCAATGTACATATCCGGGCGGACGAGATAGTATCCATTATTTTCTATTCCAAATTTTTCGTACAAATCTTTAGTATGTTCATTGAAAGGAATTTTTGTAACAGCAATTGCTTTGCTGTATTTTTCTATTACTTGTTCGATATCGTTCATTTCTTCACTCTTTCCAGTAAAAAGTAATAGTTGCATGTGGGTAATTTTTATTTCATCTTGAATGTTCTTGTCCTGTTCAAAAGTAATAAAAGGAAGTCTATCTCCAGGGAGCGGAGCAGATTTTGGAAAATTCCCAAAAGAGGCATTTTTGGAAAGACTACTGCTGTGATACGAAATACCAATTTGGCTAACGGTACGAAAAACAAATTCCCTGGATATTTTTTTTGAGATAACAAATTTAATTACTTTTGGGGCAATATGGGTACGGAAAAATGCGCCAATTTTTCCTCCTGCAACAACAAAATTAAATGCGCGGTCTGTTGTCTCCACCAGCTTTTTTGCAAAAGGCATTCTGTCTTCATTAAATGTTTCAAGAAGAGCTTCTTTGGCTAAGTCTTTATGGACAAATGCTATTTTCCAGGCTAAATTATATGCATCCTGCAGTCCGGTATTCATTCCTTGAGCACCAACTGGACTGTGAATATGTCCTGCATCTCCTCCCAAAAAGCATCTGCCTTTCTTAAAAGTATTCACACATCGATGATGTGCATGATACAGCGATACCCAATATGGATGAGAAAGAGTAATGTCTAGTTGCATGCGCTTTGCAAAATCTTTTGCAACATCTTCAAAAGTAATAGTGTCTTTTCCATAGAGTCGTGGTGGTACCTCGCCAACAATTCTCCAGTGATTGTCCTTCATGGGAAATATTGCAGCAAATGCTGTATCGGAAAATAGGACTGCGAGATGAGTAGAAGATAAGACAGGGGAAGCTACTTTACAATCCAAGACAAAAAGAGATTGCTTGTATGTCTTGCCAGCGAGTTCTATTCCAAGTGTGTGACGTACTATACTATGCGCGCCGTCTGCACCAACTATCCAGTCTGCTTCTATTGTTTCTTCTTTTCCATCTTTATGCTGTATTACAGAAGTAGTTCCATCTTGGGTTTGTGTAAAAGATAGTACTGTTGTATCCCACAAAACACTTATTTTATGTTTTTTTAAAAAGTCCACCAAAATTGCTTCCGTGCGGAATTGCTCAAGAAATAATAAAAAAGGGAATTGAGTTAGTCCAGTGCCAAGACCAGAAAGGGGGACATGCTCTCTTATTTTTCCATTGGCAATAAAATCAATTATTCCTGCAGGATTACCTTCTTTAAGAAAAGTATCTGCTATTCCCATTTGTTGGAATATCTCCAGACTTCTTGCCTGAATTCCAATAGCACGGGATTCATACGTAGTGCTTGGGTCTTTTTCTACAATTACAAAAGGGACATTGAGTGCTGCCAGCTGGCATGCCATCATAAGGCCTGTTGGCCCAGCGCCAATAATAAGGACAGTCGTCTTCATATTTCTATCATATCAGAGACTCTGTCATTTCGAACAAAGTGAGAAATCTTTTTTTCTGCAGTCCTTTTGTGCCGACAAAAGGAACAAAAGTTCTCGCCAAGCCTAGTCTCGTGCTTTCATCCTTCACTCATCTGATCGGGTGATTTCACCCCTTCCTCGACAAGTTTGCGAGGAATCCCCCTGATAGATTCGTTTTGTCTTCATGCCCTCGACAGCGGAATGGCGACTAAGAACCAAGAATTTAGGAATTTGGGATTTGTTTAAAAATTAGGAATTAGAAATTAGAAATTCTGTTACTCTTTCTTATCTGGGCACAAATCTCCCAGCGGGCAATTCTCGCACGTATGAGGCCGTGCAGTGCAAAAATGACGTCCGTGTAAAATAAGCATAAGTGGGAAGTCTACCCAGTGCTCTTTGGGTACAATTTCCATTAAGTCTTGCTCTATTTTTACCGGGTCTTTGGAATCCGTGAGTCCCAGTCTATTAGCCATGCGTATCATATGGGTATCTATAATTATTCCTTCTGGCTTGTGGAATGCACAGCTTAAAACAACATTGGCTGTTTTTCGGGCCACTCCAGGAAGGGAATCCAAATCTTTCATGTTGTCTGGTACTTTGCCTCCAAATTTGTCCACTATCATTTGGGATGCATCTTTAATAAGTTTGGTTTTATTCCAGTGGAAATTTATTTTTGTTATATAGGTATCTAGCATTTCGCGTGTTGCCTTGCTCATTTTTTCTGGGGTGGGGAAATCTTTAAACAGTTGGGGCGTGGCAAGATTTACGCCAACATCTGTTGACTGTGCAGCAAGAATGGTGGCAATGAGGAGTTGAAAAGGATTTTCAAAATCCAATGCAATTTTTGCATCCGGATATACCTTTTTTAATCTTTCTATAATTTTTAATACTTTCTCTTTCTTTGTCATGAAAGTATAATACCACATAATTCTCAGCCCCCATTCAAGCAAGACTTGGTGATACACTTCGATATATTTTCTTCAGATCATTTTTCTGCTATAGTAAATTGTATTTTCTAATCTAGGCAGAACAATAAAAGACGGGTTCTAAAATCTTAACCGCCAACCAAAGGCGGTTTTTCTAAAAATGAAACTAACGAAAGTAGAATTTTTTAACTACAGATCAATTTCAGGAGACGATTTAGATGTCGAAAAAGATACCACATGTTTGGTTGGTATAAATGAGGCAGGGAAATCAAATATTTTATATGCTTTAGAAAAACTAGGAGTAAATCAAGTCCTTACCCAGGATGAATTTTCTAGACATTCCGAAGAATATGGTAGTAGTGAAAATCCACCAGAATTAAAAGTAACTTATTCTTTAGAGGATAAGGAAAAAGAAGAAATAGCAAAGGTAACAGGAAAAGAAGAGCCTATCTTGGTTTTACGTAAAACAGGAGGGCATTATGTTTTTAATTTTCCAGGAATAGATTATGGGAAAAGCAAATACTTTCCAGAAATAGTTTCAACAAGTTCTGAAGAGGCAAATGAGTCCGAAAAAAGAACACTAACTGAGGAAGAAAAACAAGAGGTCTTAAATAAAATTTGGGAGGACTTAAGGAATAACTATTTACCCAATTTCTTAAGATTCGATAGTGTAAATTTTAATGATTATTATCTTCCTCTAAATGGAGAGGTTTTGATTAGTGATTTTATTCTTGATCCAAATGTAAAAACACCAGTTAAGAATCTCTTGAATTTAGGCGGCATACAAGATTTTAAAAAATTACAAGCAAGCACTGATACAGAACGAATTAGGAGAGATGTCTTACTAAAAAGGGCAAGTGAAAAAATAAATAAGGAAATCTTAGGAGTAGTTTGGCCCGTAGAAACAGTAAAGGTAGAGTTGGATGCTGATGGAGACATTCTGAAAATACGTCTTAAAGAAGAAAATAGTACAAATCCATTTAAACCAGAGGAGAGAAGTAGAGGTCTTCAATGGGCTTTAGCATTTAATATTTTTTTCTTAGCAATGGCTCGAAATAGTGAGAAACAATCTATTTTATTAATTGATGAACCTGGAATATTTCTACATATAAATGCTCAAAAAAAACTTCTTGAACAGACATTTAACCAAATAACAAAAAATGGTCACCAAATAATATACACGACACATCTTCCGTACCTAATAGATCCCAATTATCCAGAAAGAATTAGAATTCTAGAAAAAGATAAGGAAGATACCCATATTGGTAATAAAGCTTGGTCAGAAGGTGAGTTTGGTAAAATTCCTGAGCCTGTGAGGACAGCTCTGGGATTGCAATGGAGTGACATATTTAATTTGGGTGAGAAAAATGTAATTGTTGAAGGTCCTTCAGATCAGATTATATTAAGAGATTTAGCAAACTTATTTTTTGAAAACTCTAGTATAAGTTTTCTTCCATCCTATGGTGTCAAAAAAATTCCTTCTATATTAGCAATAATAAAACTAGAAGATAAGGAAGCATTTGCGGTAGTGGATGGTGACATAGACATAGAGGAGTTAAGAAAAAAAAGTCAACTTGTAGCTATTGAAGCTGAACTTATAAGCAATATTCCAAGTTTAACCAATAATCTCAAAATGATAACAATAGAAGATATTTTGCCCAAAAGCGTTTTCCAAAATGCAGTTTTTCATGTTTATGAATCGTCATCTAAAAAAAGAGGAATTAAATTAGAACTTAAAGATATACCTACAGAATATCCTCGCGTTGCAGGAGCGGAAGAATTTTTTAGTAAAAAGTTTAAAGCAAAAAAACATAAATTACTTAAAATGGAAATTGCGAGAGAAATACATGAAGAGATTAAGAGTTTAAATAAAGAAAATTTAGATGTCACCTGGAATTCTTGCAAAAACTTAATCAGTGAAATTTTCTCTAAACTAAACGTTGAACAAGCTATTCATAATTAGCAATGTTAATCTTACAAAAGATGCAACGATAATATGAAGAAAATATTTTTGACAGGGTCTACAAGTTTTCTCGGGTCTAAATTTATAGAGCTGTATAAAGACCAATACAATATTTTTGGGGTTGCAAAAAGTGACCCTGTTCATCCAGTGGATGTGTTGGATTTGGATGCAGTAAAAAAGGCATACCTAGAATTTTTGCCAGATGTTATTATTCACACCGCAGCACTAGTAGATCACAACAATCCAGATTTGGTTGGACCAAATGTCTTGGTGACAAAAAATGTGGTAGAAGTAGCAAAAATGCACAACATTCCAATTATTTTTGCCAGCTCGGAGTCGGTGTATGGCGGGAAAGAAAATACTGGAGAATATGTAGAGACCGACCCTTACAAGCCTCGTAATGCATATGGAGAATCCAAAGTAGAATCCGAAAAAGTTGTTATAGCATCGGGCTTGCCATATTTAATTACTCGGTGTCACCGGTATGTTGGTATAAATAAAAATTACACTAAGCCCAAGCAATTTTTAGATTCTATCCGGCCACTTATAAAAGGCGAGGAAGTGCATGTGGATAGCCATAAGCTTTTTAGACCATGTCTTATAAATAATATTGCAGATGTCTATGTGCATTATATAGAGCACGATGCGGATAAGAAAATTATTATAAATCTTGGAGTAGACAGGGCAACAACGTACTACAATTTTATTGTCGATGTTGCAAAAGAATTAGGACTTGATACACATTTAGTAAAGCCAGATGGAGAAGAAAAAAATTGGCCAGAAAATAGCACGCTTTCTGTTGAAATAATGAAGAGTCTTGGATACCCATTTCTTACGTACCAAAATCTTCTCGTAACACTTAAAAAAGATTGGGGAAAATGAGGGCAGTAATTTTTGATTTGGATGGACTTCTTATAGACTCCGAAGGAGCATGGAGAAAAGCAACTGCGGAATTTTTTAAAAGGCATGGAAAAGAATATACAGATGCCATAAGTGAAAAGATTATGGGAATGGGGCTTCGGGAAATTACAGAATTATTTAAAAGAGAGTATGGATTTATTGGAGACACAGACGAGCTAATTACAGAGAGACGCTCTTTAATGTACGAAATACTTTTTAGAGACTTGGTACTTATGCCAGGAGCAAAAGAATTAATCACCCTTCTTTCTTCTCACAAAATTCCCATGGCTATTGCAACAAGCGGACATGCTAAAGACAAAACAAAAGAAATAGGAGAGCGTCTTGGAATAAAAAAATACATTGCTGCTTTTATATCGGGAGATGATTTTAAAAAAGCAAAGCCTGCTCCAGATATGTATCTTACATCGGCGAAAATGCTTGGCATAAGTCCTTCTAATTGCTTAGTCTTTGAAGATGCACCAAATGGGGTTGTTGCAGGAAAAGCAGCAGGGATGACCGTGTATGCGGTAAATAAAGATAGCGAAATGCAGGAAAAATTAAAAAAAGCCGGAGCAGACAAAGTATTTAATTCACTTAAAGATGTGAATATGGATACCCTTTGATATTTCCTAAAGGATTATATATTCTAAAAGAATGAGTAAAGCACAATTTGTACTTCTTCTCTTAACACCAGAAATATTACTAACGGCATTTGTTGCAATAAGTACAGCAATCCTTAGCTATACAAAGGGACCTCCTTCCTGTGTTTGTCCAAGAGTAACTATCTCTCTTGATTCTGCAATTGCTCAAGGTCTGTGTCGATGTAGCTACGACATACATAGCGATTTGAGTAAATGGTGGCAATTACAAAGTGCAACTATTTTTACAGTTCTCCATTCAATACCATTCTTAATTACCATAAGTATTCTTATTACACTAATTATGGCGATTCTTTTCATACTCTTAAAAGGTAAAACAGTTATTTTTAATAAATTTCCCAAAAGCAATGTCACTTCATTCATACCTTGGATGGGCACACTTTTCTGCATATCACTTTTTGAAATTTTTACTTTTAGTGGTTCCACAATGCGCACATTACTACTATTGTCTCTTGCATATCCTGTGCTATTCTTATTTTGGTTACAACTATTCAAACATAAGACTGTATTGTTTGAATACCTAAAAATTCCGAGACAGAGAAATATTTTAATTTTTGCAACGATTGGAATATATGTACTTTTCTATATTTTTATTACATATATCCCAGTTACGATTTGCTATGGAGCTGGTGAAGCAGGATCTATAGGGACGCATTACTGTAGCCTTAAAGAATTTTTTAGTCCAGGACACATCGTAATGTTTGACTCGTAAGTAACACTATATGAAGAAAAAGAAAGTTGTACAAATAAAACATAAGAGAAAGTTGCATATCTTTACTTTTGCGTCAATTTCCATTCTTTCTGTTTTTCTTCTTTTCGCTTTTTTTGCCGTACAAAATCCTGCGCCACTGGGGACACGCGTTTTGGGTGCATCAACAATAAATGCTAGTTGTAAATGGTTTGACTTTGCCTGCATGTTTCGCACTTTCTTTTCTACCCATACTCAGCAAAATGCAGCACTAACGCCCAGTGAAAATCTTGCCCTGCCTTCTATAGATACGTCTCCGAATAGAGGTAGTGTAAGTGAATCCACCCCAACACCTGTAATGCCCGAAATCCATGGAGACTCTGTAACATGGAAAGGTTTTGATGGGTCTTGGTGTACGCAATCTATTATTCCAGGAAATTATTATAAGCAAACAACATGTAGCGATAGTAGCGGATTTAAGCAAACAAGCTCATGCAGCAATAATCAGATTACTATTGCAACCTGTGGAGTTAAAGTGAGGTCGATAAATGATACCAAGGCTCCTTCGTCTACCAACGAGACATTTGGTGTTGGTTGTTTTCCAACCATACTGTCATGTACCTATCTTGCAGGCAGTGGTGGTACGTGCTCTAGTGGTGCGTGTCATGGGACAAAGTCCAATCCAGGATTTGGAGTAAAAATTACTTCTCCCCAAAATAATGCAACATTTCCCTACGGCGTGGTAGGGTCTCATGTTGGGTACAAGGTAACAGGACAGATACTTAATAATGACAATGGAGACAATACGCAAGTCTCCCTTTGGCACGATGGTATTTCAGAATACTGTACTGTTTCTCAATCGACTTTTTCCTGCGATGATTATGGAACTATTAAAAAGTATGCTGTATATTCTGCATCTACATTGCAGGTTGTTGCACGAGATATGCTTGGAAATATAGCAACAGACCAAATTCAGGTGAGCTATAAATAAAAATTTTTACTATGGCAAAAGCTAAAAATCAAATGCGGCCGAATTTTAAGGTCTTCTAGATGCTCTTTCTATCGCGCACATCTTGCTAGCTGCTGAAGTAGCAGACCCTTCAACTACAGGGATTAAAGCATCTGCCGCACTCTCTATTTGTTGTGGACTTAGTGTCCCACCCATACGAGCACTGATATCTCCGTAAGACTTAGAAGTCTTTTTTGGAATGAATCCAACTTGTTTTAGTGGACATTGGTCTGGAGGGACTGTGCACATAAGGTCTATGTCAAATTGACCGTTCCCTTTGCTTGCTAGGGATGCTGCTCCACATTCTTTTGGGGTACCTGCCATATGAAGGAAATTATAGCATTAGATTATGGAAAAACAATGTGTACTCTAGATAAGAGAGTATATAAATATTTCTGATATAATTCTCTTATGACCAAGGTTACCAAAGACGAGGCAATTCACCATTCCCGGGATGGGGTTGTGGCACGGTACTATCAATTTCCAGAGATAAATAATGGGACAACAGTTGCATATGCAGAATTTAGAGGAGAGCATGGACAAAGGACAATTGGGGAAAGATCACGGATCTATTATGTTCTGGAAGGCTCTGCGAAATTTTTAGTGAACAATGAGGAGTTTGAAGTTGCAGAAGGGGACATGGTTGCAATTCCAAGTAATGGCACATACAACCTGTGGCCAACTGGAGAGGTAGTAAAAGTATTACTTGTTATGGAGCTTCTAGATACTTCCAAACTTCTTAAGTAGATTACAGAGAATTAATAATAGTATCTGCTTTAATTTCTCTTAGTAAATCTGAGTAGTCCGTAATTTTTAAATGCCATTGACCTGGTCTGTATGGGTGGTCCAAGTCGTCTATAAGTAGATAAATGCCATACGACAATAAGGCAACAATCATGGTAAAAAGGTAGTAATACGCAAAAGATGTTACACCAATAAAAAGAGACGAGAGAATAAGGAAAAATGTTGCACCCATAACAAATATTTTTACACCAAGAGGCAGCTTGTGCGATATATTCTGCAGTCGTCTTTCCCTATAATCCATACACTTTCGTACCAAATCAAATGCCATGTCTCCTGTTTTGGGATGAAGGCCGTAATCGATATCAAAGACAACTTCTTCCAATTTATAAATTGCAGATTCAACTTGCTCTGAGCGAATATTTAAATCCCGATTTATCTTAGATTCTTCAATCATGAGGGATAAATAATTACAAATTTGCTCTTTTATTTTTTCCTGGACTGCTTTTGGAAAATGATGAGACAAAATATGGAGTTGTCGAAAAGAGCTTAACTCTCCATGAGTTGCATCGATAAGCTCGTCCCATGTGTGCCATTTAGACTGAATAACAAAACCAGAAATAATAGAGAATATAAGACTAATTGCAGAGAATAACCAAGGAATAGAGCCAATATCTTTATGTAAGCTGACAATAGGAAGTATGTCGAAAAATCGCACAGCGTAGATAAGTAGACTAAAGCCAAGAATAAAAATTAAAAGGCGAAGGCCAATGGATTTCATATGAATATATTATACATGTCTCTAGACCTTGGTGCGATTTTCTGCATGAACATCTGTTGCTAAGACCTCTACTGGTATTGGAAGAGACTCTTGTCTATTTTGCTTAAGGGTTGCAAGACCAATTGTTGCTGCAAGAAGCGCTGCAAGTGCGCCAACACCCAATCCAAAGCGTGGTCCAATATGTTCGCCAATCCACCCAACAATTGGTCCGCCAATGGGGGTAGAGCCTAAAAATGCAACTGTCCATAAAGACATTACTCGTCCCCGCATTTCGGGAAGACTATTCATTTGTAGTGTTACATTGCCAATAGAATTAAAATTAATACTGGATGCACCTACCAGTACCATGCCAAGTATGGCAACTGGTAGTGTTGGGGAAAGTGCAACAATAAGCACCGACAATCCAAAGCAGGCAGAGGCAACAATAAGCATTTTTGGAGATGTCCTTTTTCTATTGGCAGTAAAAAGTCCACCAACAACTGCACCAATCCCAAGGCCTGCCGAAAGTCCTGCATATCCTATTTCTAAATTATGGAATGTTAGTTGGGCAAAAATTGGAAGAATAACAGTAAATTCATAGGTAAGTGTGCCAACAAGACCAAGCATAATAAGTGTATTGCGAAGTATTGGAGAATGTGCAACATATGTAAACCCTTCTTGCAGTTGTCCTTTTTTCCGGGCCTCGATAGGTGCAGGATGAAGAAGCTTAGTGCTCATAAGGTACAGCATGAATAAGACGGCAAGATAGGACGCACCATTTAATAAAAAACATGCTGCAAGTCCAATGGTTGGTGCAAGAACACCGGCAATAAGTGGGCCAATAACACGAGTAAGATTTACTTCCCATGCATTAAGTGTAACTACATTGGTAAGCTTTTCTTTGTCTACCATTTCTGGGACAAAGGATTGCCTGGTTGGATTATCGACACTATTTATAAGTCCCAAAGCAAATGCTAAGACAGAAACCATCCAAAGCTGCACGGTATTGGTAAAGACAAGAATGCCAAGAATAACTGCAAGAAGACCAGATGCGGATTGCGTAACAAAAAGAATATTGCGCTTTGGAAATCTGTCGACAATAACACCACCTAAAGGTGCAAATAAAAGGACAGGCAGAAATTGCAGCGCAACAACAAAGCCAAGCATGGTACCAGAGCTGGTTATTTTAAGTACCAGCAGTCCTTGTGCAACTGTTTGCATCCAAGTACCAGACAGAGAAATTGCTTGCCCAATAAAATACAAGCGATAATTTCTTGTATTTAGAGACGCAAATGTACTCTTACCAAATCGTATTACTCTTTCCATAATGTAAAACCCGAAGGGAATTGTGGTGGGGACCATATCCATTGTAACGCAAGAATGCACTCGTGACAAGGCATGTACAGACAGAAATTTTATCCAATAAATTCTTCGGGAGTTATTTCGCGTCTATGTTCTTGGATAATTAGTCCTTTTTCGTCCCGCTCGTCAACAAGTACCCAAATTTTTTCTACATCCAAAGACCACATGCGCTGTGGACTTTCTCCCATATAATAACTTTTTTCTAGTGGTGCCTTTTTTTCTTTTGCCCGGAATTCATTATGGATTTTTAATGCAGTATCCAGCTCTTCTCCTTCAAGGATATGGCCATGTGCTGCTTGTACGTAAAAACCATCTTTTCCAGACGAGTCGTAAATGGCAAGAAATGCTTGTCCGGTGCGAAGTAAATTTTTTGAATGTTGGGACTGCGGATGAGACCCCCATATGATTTTGGTAAAAGAAGGATTGTATAAAAGAAAAAATGGTGTGTTGTGTGGAGTGCCATCTTCGTTGACTGTTGCCATGGAAGCGTTTCGTACGCGGTGTAAAAAGTTTCGTGCTTTTTCTATACTTTGCATAATTGTATCCGGCATACATATATTATACACTAGGCATATGACAATCCGTGCAAAAGATTTTCCTGGACAAAAAGGACCAGCAGAGCGATTTGTTGGAGATGTTGTATTGCAAAATTTATCCCAGTCAAAAAATGTTGATGTTACGGTGTATCGCGTTACCTTTGAAAAAGGTGCACATACCAACTGGCATACCCATAGCCAGGGACAAGTATTGTACTTTTTGGAAGGAAAGGGGAGAGTGCAAATAGAAGGAGAAGACATAATTAATGCTGTTGTTGGGGATGTTGTAGAAATTCCTGCAAATGCACGCCATTGGCATGGTGCACACCCAGAAGAGCAAAATCATATGTGCCATTTGGCAATAACATACGGAGAAATTGAATGGATGGAACCTGTTGATAATAGTATATATACTTCTAGTTAATTATAATATTGTATGGGAAGTTCTATCGGAAATTCAGAAGCAACTAAAGTGACCTCTGTAAAGGTTGAAACCCCTTCTTTACTAAGTAGGGTTAAATCAAAAATACCTCCGATGCCCTGGACAAAAAGAGAGCAAGACATTGTTGATAATGCTGGTCAAAGGAGTGCTCGAGAAACATTAGTTGCTTTAAGTGGACAAGAAAGACAAGTAGAAGTTACAGCAAGAGAATTACCATTACTTGACGGTGAAGGTCAGAAAATAGGAAGAGAGCAAATTACTAAATATGCTGGAACCCTCAGTGAAGCCCTGAAATCCTCAGTACCTGATCCAGAACGGGTAAGCACGTTGGAAAATGTATACATGCAATCTATGGATACTACAGAGGTACAAAATGACTATCCAATACAAGTTGCACAAGAGGCACATAGAATTACTCATCCTCGAAATGTCTGGCTTCCTCAAACTAATTCGAAAATAAGAATACCCACAGGTGCTGTGGTAAATGATATGCATATGGTAGGAATGCACGTCTTGGAAGGTCCAAATGGAACAAGAGTAGTTACTGATATTGCTGACAAAAGTTATACATCTGATGATGCTGGTTTTAGAAAAGCAGTTTTGGCTGGATCAAATGTTACGCATGAGCCAGGTGAAGCAGGTAAAGCAGGAGAGCATACTGTTCTTTCAACATTAATTGGACCTGATGGAAGACAAATACAAACTATGACCTTCCATGATATATCAATGGCCAGAGTTACTGATAGAGATCTATCTCCTGCAACTAGACTTATGATTCAGACCTTAGCAAATCAAGGCGTATTATCTGTTGATACATCCGGAAGACCCTTAACACCTTTTATTAGAGAAGATCAACTGCATTAATACTTCAATAAGATATCTACAAAAGTTTTTATTAATTTTTTATCCATTAATGTACTATAATCTGCCTATGCAGGAAATAAAAAATATTGTTGGTGTTGTTGCTATTATTTTGGTATTTGTTGGCTATGTTCCTTACATTAGGGACATTTTAAAAGGCAAAACAATTCCCCATGTGTATAGCTGGATTTTGTGGGGATTTGTTGGTGGTATTACTTTTGCTCTGCAAATAAGTGATGGAGCAGGCCTTGGTGCATTTGTAACATTGGCTGCAGAGCTTATGTGTGCTGCTGTTGTTGTATTAAGTATACTCTTGCACAGAAGTAAATTTGATATCACCAAGACCGACACTTTCTTTTTATGTATGGCTTTTGTCTCTCTTGGATTTTGGCTAATTGCCAAGCAGCCTCTCGTCTCTATTCTTCTTGCAACAATGACAGAGCTTTTAGCATTTGTTCCAACTATTCGTAAGACATGGCATAAGCCTCATTCCGAGACACTGTCTTTGTATTCGCTTAATACACTACGATTTGGTCTTGCATTTCTTGCACTGCAGCACTATTCATTTATTACTGCAATGTATCCAATCACTTGGACTATTGCTAATGGATTTTTTGCCCTTATGCTTATTTTGAGAAGAAAAAAAGTATAATCAGTTAATGAGCAGAGGTAAATCCGAGGTGTTCTTCGATTGCTTCTATGCGCTTGCGAAGTCCAACATAGTCTCTATCAAAGCGCGCAATTAGAGTTTTGATATCATTTTTTATTTCTTCCATGTATTTTCTTACAATTTTCATATCTCTTTTTAGAGTATTGAGATCCCTTTCTAATGATGTAACCCTTTTGTCCAACATAGTTTTCTATTTATAGCATACTTTTTTGCAAACTGTTTGAGATATTTAATTGTGAGAATTACTTGTAGTTAATTTTTTGGAGAGGTAGATTTCTTTGCATTCTGCTTTATCAAAAAATACTCCTGTCTCTTTGTCTCGACAATTCTCACAGGCAATAAAGTGATAGTGGCACACATCGTATTCGCAATTTACATACAACTCGCTCGTTGTATTGCACAGCATACATTTGCCAACAATTTCGTGTTGTGGACTGTCTGTATTAAATCCCATGGTAAGACGTCCATCAAAGACATAGAGCTTTCCTTTAAAATGCTCGTTGGGATATTTTTCCATATAGCTCACAATACCATCTTGTAATTGGTATACATCTTTAAAGCCATTTGCTACCAAAAATCCCGATGCTTTTTCGCATCGAATGCCACCGGTACATACAGTAACAATAGTTGCATCTTTAATATGCGAAAGTTTTGGTAAGACGTCTTTTAAATTGTAAAAATTATGAATGCCCGAAAAAAGACTATTTTCAAAATGTCCCGATGCATACTCGTAGTCATTTCGCATGTCGACAATATATAATTCTTTTTTCTTTTCCGTAAGCCACTTGTGAAGAATTTCGGCTGTAATATATTTCCCGGTAACTTTGAGAGGATTAAGATTGGGAATTCCTGCAGTAACAATTTCTGGTCGTACCCTCACAATTAATTTAGGAAATGCATTCCCAGTGCCGACGCTTTTTTTATACACAATACCTTTAAAGTGCGTACTTTTCTCCATAGAGGCAATATATTTTTCCGTAGCATCAATTGTGCCTTCTACTGTCCCATTAATTCCCTCGTTGGCTAAAAGAATTCTGCCGGTAAGTCCCAAGGATTCACAGAGTGCTCTTTGCTCATCACGAATTTGCTCTGGATTTTCTAAATCTACATATTTGTAGTAGAGAAGTATGTGGTAATCTTTGTGGCTCATTCCTCGGGTTCTGGTGGGAGAAACTCTTCACCTCCATTATCAACTGCTCCAGGGTATTCAGAAGGTTTAAGCCATTGGATATACGTGCACCCTGTTGCTTTTTTTGCTTCTCTATCCCAACCAGCAGTACTGCACTTCTTCATCTTCTTTCCTGCAGCTGTGGTAAAAAGGACTAATTTGCTTCCGCAATCTGGGCAATCCTCATCCAGTGGCTCTGTTGTTCCATTTATCCACTCTACATAATCGCATCCAGTTGCTTTTTTTGCGGCAGCGTCCCATCCACCTGTACTGCATTTTTTCATTCTTTTGCCAAAGCGAGTTGTCATAAGAATAAGTGGATTACCGCACTTTGGGCATTTCTCGTCCAATTCTTGGGGTTGTACTTCAAACCATTTTACAAAATCGCATCCTGTATTTTGTTTGGTTTGTGGGTCCCATCCGCCAGTGGAGCAGCGCTGCAATTTTCTTCCAGTCTTGGTGGTGGTTACTTCTGCCATTGGGCTGCCGCATTTAGGGCACGTTGTTAGGGGAGTCTGGTCTTCTTTTTTCTTTTCGTCCATAGAAAAACAATTATAACATGATATATTTTTTAATAACAGGACTTTTTTATATTCTGCTATAATTTCTTCATGCTTGACCTAACGGATAGAACACGTTGTTTTTATTGGCAAACAGATAGACAGCTAAGTCCGAATGATTATTTAAGAATCTTTCTTAAGCGTCATGATTTTCCTCAAGAGGAGCTAACAAGAGTTCTCAAAAATGACATACACTCTTTACCAACAGATACATTGCAACTTATTCCAGCGGACGAGAATGTGGTAAAGGGGAATGTAAATATTGTGAGAAAGATTAGTATTAATGGCACGCAGTATGTTGTCCGGGTACATCCTAAAGGAGTAAAGAATGGATATTTTTATGTAGAAAAGGTCGCACTAGATTTGGCCAAGCAACATGGCCTTCCTGTCCCAGAAATTCTAGAAATTCACGAAGCAGAAAACGACAACGATATGGACCTTGCTCTCATGTCTGTTGTTGAAGGAAATACAATGGATGTACTCCTGAGTAAAGATAACTCTCCAGAAAAAGCATTACTTTTTCAGGCAGGGACTCTCATGGCCAAAGTACATGATATACGAGTAGATGGGTTTGGATTTTTCGACAACACGATTGCTAAAAAAGAAAACAAGCTTATTGGAATTCACAAGACAAATAATGAATTTATACATGTTGCTCTGGAAGAAAATCTTCAGAGACTTGTTGCTTTATCGGTAAGTACCCAACAAGAAGTGCAGAAAATGCAAGACATAATGGATACATATAGCTTTGAATCAGTAGATGGTGCACGAATTGTTCATAATGATTTTGCCGATTGGAATCTTCTTACCAACGGGACAGAAATTACAGGAATTTTGGATTGGGACGAATGCTGTGGTGGAGACCCAATTGCAGATTTGGCATGTTGGTCTATGTTTTTCAATATAGATAGGTATGAGCATTTCCTTAAAGGGTATGAGTCTCTTGCAAAATTACCAGATGATTACGAAAAAAGATTTCATTATTATAGACTTCGTTATGCTATTTCTAAGATGGCACTACGGGCAAAAAGATTTTTGGTAGATCCATCGGAAGAGATGAAAGCAAAAATGCATATTGGCAAGGAAGCACTTATTAAAGAAGTTGAATGGTTGAATAATAATGATTAAAGCAATTGTATTTGATGTAGATGGGGTTTTGAAAGGGTCCAAGGAAGGAATTAATTTCCCTATACCTCATGCAGACGTTATTCAGAAATTAAAGACTCTCCGCGAAGAGGGAATTCCTGTAATTCTGTGTAGTGGAAATTATCTCCATTCGATTCTTAAAATAATTCAATTGGCCAATTTGCGTAATCCTCATATAAGCGATAGAGGTGCACTAATTGTAGATCCTTTAGATGGTGTTGTTTTAGAAAAACATCTATTGCAGAGAAAATATGTGAAAGAAATTATTAAAACAATTCTTTCGGCTGGATTTTATATGGAGGTGTATTCAGATAATGAATATTTTGTGCAAAAAAGTCAGGTTTCGGAATTAACAAAAAAACGTACAGTTATTTTACAAGAACAACCTGTGCTTGTTGATTCGTTTGAAGAAATCTTTTCAAAAGATATTATAAAGATAAATATTTTCTCGAAAAATGAAGAAGAGAAAGAGAAAGCTACGAAAGCTCTTTCTCATATTAAAAATGAGATTGCCATTGTATGGCTTAGTAATCCCGCAACAGGAACTATGCATATTGCCAATGTCACCAGTAAAGATATCTCCAAACCATATGCGGTGCAGCAAGTATTACAAAGAATGCATATTAATAGCAAAGATGTCTTAGGAGTTGGAGATACTCTTAGCGATTGGGAATTTATGTCGCTATGTGGCTATACTGCGGCAATGGGTAATGCAGATAGTGCGTTAAAAGAATTAGTAAAAACAAAAGGAGAGGGAAAGTATTTTATCGCACCACACGTTGATGATAATGGTGTGCTAGAGGCTTTAAAACATTTTTCTTTATGAAATTACTTCTCACATCTAATGGGCTCCAAGGAAAAATAAAAGATGTGTTTTCCACACTTCTTACTAAAAATCCACAAGATTGCAGTGCTGCATTTATAACAACTGCTGCCTATGGAGAAGAAGGAGACCCAGAGACATGGCTAGAAAAATATAGGCAACAACTGCGAGATGCTGGCATTACCAATATAGAAAATGTTGATTTACGAAATACTACTGGAGAAGCATTGGAAAAAGTTTTGGAAAACAAAGACATAGTATATGTAAATGGCGGGAATACTTTTTTTCTTCTCAACTATGCAAGAGAAAGTGGATTTGAGGCAGTACTGCAAAAATTCCTTAACGATGGAAATGTATATGTTGGTGTAAGTGCAGGAAGTATTATTTGTTGTCCAACCATAGAAACAGCTTTCTATACACCACCAGACCTTAATACTGTAGGGCTTACCGATTTTACAGGATTTTCTTTTGTTAATTTTCTTATATCTCCGCATTTCGAACAATCTGGCAAAGTGTTGCTGGAGCAGGAAGCAGCAAAAGCATCGCTGCCAGTCGTTGTTCTTACCGATATGCAGGCAGTCTTGGTACAAGACGGTACAACAGAAATTGTTGGAGATGGAGAGCACATAACCCTACATCCACATGTATAAACGCTATCTATTGCCGCTTCTTCTTTTTCTTCTGGCACTGCTTATTCTTTTTACATATAAGCACTATGGAACAACCTTTGATGAAAGAGACCAAATTGCTTTAGGACAACATACATTATCTTTCTATACAACTTTTGGAAAAGACACATCTTTTCTTACACTTTCTCATGAGCCAGAATTTTTTCTTACCCATGGACCTATTTTTGAGGCAGTGCGCGCAGGGATAGCAAAAGTATTTGGAAATGCGCTGGATACGTATCACTTACTACTTGCTCTTTTTGCACTATCCGGATTTTTCTTTGTCTATAAAATTGTATACCTTCGTACAAAAAATATGTGGATTGCAGCTGCATCTTTTTTACTTCTTTTATGTATGCCCAGATTTTATGGAGATATTTTTACCAATAGCAAAGATATCGTCCCTGCATGTCTTTTGTTGGTATCTGTTTATTTTTCTTTTTTGTATATTGCAGGAGAAAGAAGACTTCGATATCTTTTTTTCTTGGGAATTACTTTTGGTGTGAGTATTAGTATTCGTCCAGCACTTGTGTATGCGTACGTATTATTTGTTGCAGTTTCTTTTGTGCAGGCAGTCGTACAAAAAAATTCTTTTAAAAAATATGTATTACATCAAGTACAACTTTTTATTGTTACAGCTATATCTTTATACAGTAGCTCTCCATATCTTCTTCTGCATCCAACAGAAATTGTTAAAATAATTTCTGCCTCAGAAAAATATCCATGGGCAGGTGCAATTCTTTTTGAGAGACTTATGTACAATCCAACGGTGCTCCCATGGCAGTACCTTATTGAATGGATGGTAATTAGTATTCCCGCTATTGCGATACTCTTTTTTGCACTTGGAAACGTCCTCTTAATAAGGACATTTCTTAGAAAGACTACTGCAGCAACCTATTCGTCTATATACATATTTCTTCTTTTTTGGATTCCTCTTCTTTTAGTGCTTTTTACTCATCCAATAATTTACGATGGGTGGAGACAATTTCTTTTTCTTACTGGTCCTTTTATTCTTCTTGCAAGTATTGGTCTTTCAGTACTTTTTACATCAAAAAATAAAGTTATTTTTTATTGTGGAATAGCACTTTTTGTACTAAATATATTTTTTACTGTAAAGACTATGGCAGCGCTGCATCCGTATGAATATGTGTATTTTAATTCTCTGACAGGCGGATTGCCTGGTGCATACGGGAAGTACGAAACAGATTATTGGGGCGCATCTTTTAAAGAAGCAACAGAATGGGTAGGGCAGCATAGAAACGCATTTATTACGCAAGATAAAACTCTTTATGTAGACCCCTGCATTGCCCACTTATCTAGTCCATATATACAAAAAGATATGCTACTCTCTCACGAGAAAGCAACAATTTCGTACTGTTATACCAGGTGGAATAAGGATAAAGAATTACCAGGAAAAATTATTCATATTGTCCAACGACAAGGAGTACCACTCCAGGTAATTACATTGCAAGATAGACAACAGTAATGCATTAGTTGCTATACTACAAACATGCAGAAATATCTTAGTATAAAAAATGTGATTGCATCTGTTGTCTTGATAGTTATAGTAGTAGCAGTACTGCTTTCGGCAACGTATGCAATGCCAGACTTTCCATTATTTCTTCTTAAAAGGTGGGAAGAGAAAGTATTTAGCTATATTCCACGAGATACCTCTGACACTATTTCGTATAACCTTTTTTTACTTACGAGAAGACTACAGGAAATAGACTATATAACAATACACAAAGAGTATAGTCTTTTTTATCCATGTTCTTTGCGTTTTGCAACACTTGCCGGAGAGACAACAGCACTCAGTATTGCAAATAATGCTTCAAAAAAGCAGCTACTTGCAGTATTTGCTCAAGACAGGAGAGAAATAGATAGATTTTTTGCTAGAAAAGACGGAAAAGAAGATTGGAAATTTATTCATGACACAAGTAATTACCTTACTATAGATATTGGTGAATTAAAAAAATAACTACGACTATACACCATCTGGTAAAATAGAAGGATGGCAGTATCTCCAACAATTATTCGTGAGCACCGCATGTCTATTTCTCTTCGCATTACCCGTGAAGGAGAAGTGGTTGTCAAGGCACCTCGATTTGCTCCGCAATTTCTTATAGATCAATTTCTTGACAGTAAAAAAGATTGGATAGAAAAAACACTTGCAAAAGTTTCTGTCCGCTTGCCCAAAAAGAGGCGATATGTTGAAGGAGAAGAATTTTTATTTTTGGGTAATCCCCATACGCTCACTTTTTATAATGGTATAGACATAATTGCTAAGGAGGGAAAATTATATTTTCCCAAAGCATTAGTCTTTCGAATACAGAAAGAGATGGAAAGTTGGCTCGTAAAACAGGCAAAAGACATAATTAGTAAAAGAGTGGTTGAGCATGCAAAAAGAATGCGGGCCTCATACAAAGATATTTTTTTCTCGGACACTATTTCCAAATGGGGGACATGCTTTGCAGACAAT
>DASQJJ010000022.1:0-47444 GCA_035631115.1 Candidatus Eiseniibacteriota bacterium | reverse complement strand
CGTATTTACATAACTTCCTGTAATTTTTGCACGAGGCGGAATACTGGTGTCAGAAATTCGGGCCCACGAGCTTACATTTACCCTAAGACCTTTTTGTGCATCGACAAATCGTCCTAAAGGAAGAGTGAATATACCAAATCCATCTTCCAACTCTGGTAAATAAAATTTAACAATATTAGTATCGCTCTTATAGGCAAAAGGACGGATATAGATATCCTGCTTGGTATAATTTTTTTGCAACAATTTTACTGTTATTCTGCAAAGCTCGTCTACGGAATATGGAATAGTAATACATAAAACCTTTGCAGATTGTAGGAGTCTCTCGTAGTGCTCTCTCATACGAAAAATGGAGAGACAATCCTTTTTTCCTGAATAGTATGCCCTAATGCCTTCAAAACAACCTGTCCCATACTGCATAGCATGTGTTGCAACAGGTATACCTGCTTTTTCACTGTCTACAAATTTCCCATTGAGAAATGTATATTTTCGCTTATTGTTCATCATATATTTTCATTGAATAGATTCTGGACAAGCCAGAATGACAGGATTATAATCCCCTTGCCGGAGTGGTAACGGGTCTCAAGCCAATTTAAGTTACCACCCCGGTATAAAAACTATCCTTATCTCTGCTGACCCCTAGCCCATCGCTTGTATGTTTTATTACTCACTGCCATACGGGCATCAGGATGATTTTCTGGAACTACCGTCCAGCCCTGATGAACTCCGTCAGGAGCAGCTCGTACACCTGGGGGGACAGGTTTATATCCTTGTGGAACAAATGTGTCACCTGGCTCCCACCATGAACTATTTTCTCTTGGTTTTCCGCTCATATTTTTCACCTCCTTCCTATAAAAATCCTCCCAACATGTGGGAGGTTATTAAATACTTTTCTCCCACGCTTACAAGTCCTCAACGAGGACAATAATAAGGGAGACCATAGTATGTTTTACAAAATTTTTCATAAAAAAAATCCGCCTTGGTGGCGGATGTCGTTTTGCACGTCAAACCCGCCTTTAGATGGCTGTAAGAATGACGACCATAAGTTGCTTATTCATAAATAGATTCTATCAAGTAAAACCTTTCCTTGTCAAACTTGTTTTTCTTTTTTGGTTGCAGTTACTCTTCCCCCTTGCCATTGACCACGATACATATTACCACCACCATCTACTTCAGAGAATTGAATATGAACAAATCGTGCACCCATTTCTACGGTCACTTCTATTGGTCCTTCATTTTTAAGTCCAAAAGTAAGTCCTCCACAATAGCCAGGTGGAACGTTGCCTGTGCGCAGCATAAGGCCACTTCTATATGTTGTTGACCTAGGAGTAATACTTGCAGTAAGGTTGTTGGGCATATTGACTGATTCTATTGTTTTGACTAAAAGAAAATCTCCAGGCTTAATAACAACAGTCTTTGTTTTCTTAGCGTCATAACTCTCAACAAGCTCGATATCTGCTGTTTTTCTATGAACTTCCCCCAAAAATGCGTCACCAGAAATTTTGTATACCTCCCCCAAGCGCAAATCAAATCCTGCACCTTCGGGATTGGTAAGCTCTCTTTCAGACAAGTTTTCGACAAGCTTTATTTTTTTGACAAGTTGTAGTAGTTTCTTGGGACCAAGGATCATGAAGATGAGTATAAAGTATCAAGTATTATGTATCAAGTATATAAATGTCTCTCTTACTACATACTACTTAATACCTAATACATATTTTACTATTTCTTCTGTTATCTTTTCTTCAGGCTGTGTCCCATCAATGCGCACAAACTGACCGGGAAAACGGGCCATTTCCCACTCGTACCCTTTTGCAATTTGGGTAAGTTTTTCTTTTTTTTCATATATTTCTTTTGTTTTATCCATTTTTACCAAACGCTTCATTGCTACATCTATTGGAACATCTAAATAAAATGTCACATCTGGAGAGATAAATTGGTGGTACATAGACAACAATCCTTGTGCAACCATTAAGACCTCTGCATTTGCCCTATCATATTGTGTGAGTCCTCTATCCATAACCCCATACGGAATAACAGACCAAAAAGATCTATGGGTAAGGACAACTTTACCTTTTTGCAGTGCTGGCTTTACAATGGTTTCGTGATTAATGACTCTATCTGCAGACATTAAATACTGCATAGCACTGGAAGGCATTTTTATTGTGCTACTTAAAACTTTCCGGATAATTTTTCCCACAACAGAATCGCTTTTTGGCTCGCTTGTGAGAATAACCGACAATCCTTCTTTTTGCAGTGCTTTTTCTACTAAATGGAGTTGTGTACTTTTTCCCGACCCATCAATACCCTCGAGTGCAATATATTTCCCTTTGTATGGATTGTCCTTAAGCTCTAGGTCAAAAGATATGTGGTATTTCATCTCTCTTGGTGGATCTTGCTCTCCTCTGGCTTCTGCTGAAATTTATATTTAGCAAATTTCTTATTGGTATAGGGCGTTTCTGCTGGGCTGGATAACTCTTCAAATGTCATGGCGCAAACGCGCATGCCCGGGGTAAGGCTTATGGCCATCCTCCCCAAGTTACCCAGCTCCAACACTGGCTTTCCGTCCCACCCGGCATCAAATGTAGATGCTGTTGAGTGTACGACAAGTCCTAAGCGACCCAAGGAGCTACGACCCTCGAGTCTCCCCATTAAGTCTGCTGGAATTTTTACATTTTCTAGAGTTACTGCCAGGACAAAATCCCCCGGCTGCATAATAAAATTTTCACCATTTTTTACGACAACTTCTTTGGTAATTTCGTTACTAAAATCTTTTTTGGATGGATCTATAAAAGGAAACCTACTGTGATCAAATACTCGGAATGCATTACCAAGACGTAAGTCTATCGAGCAGCTACCTAACTGTGTAGCAAAGTCTGGAGTTGGGGTAATTTCTATACGTTTTGTCTGGAGTGCTTTTTTTATGTCTCTGTCCGAAAGAATCATACGAATAGTATGGAGTATAAAGTATTTATGGACAAGTAGAAAGAGTACGTAATAGATCAAAAATCAACTTCCCTCTTGCGGATTTTGTGGTACTTATCTATGCTAAAATTAATCGTCATTCTGGCTCGTCCAGAATCTTTCTGTTGTATGAAAGAATTCTTGAGAAAAATAAAACCAATCATAGAAAATGTAAAAGATTTTTTCCGCTCCCCTTCTTACACCCGAACTCTTGCCATGATTGGGCTTTTAATACTCGTCATTGCACTCCCTGTAACTGTTGTTTTTTTGGGTCAAAGAACAAATACCCAACAACATGCAATGGTGGATGGCGGAGGAGGAAGTGGATGCACATCTGCTTCTCAATGTAGTGTTCCTGCGTCGTATTGCTCAAGCAATAGGCTATACACATATACGGCAAGTTGTGTAAGCGGAAAATGCCAAGCTGCTAGTAGCCCCAAACCTTATACTTGCGGTGTGTGTGGCTACACGGGAGCATATACGCATTATGGCCAATGTTATGGTACTCAAGTATGCGATATTAGCGGTACCGCATGTACGACGAGTATTAGCGTCACGAATTGCAATACAATTGGCGGCAAATGTGGAGCACCTCTTTGCGGCAGTGCTGGTATTGGAGGCACATGCATGTATGGCGGCTGCACAAATGGAAACAACCCTAATGGGGGTTATTGCGCATCAACAAGCCAACAATGTTGCAAGGTTCCTCCTCCTACACCCACCGCAGTACCTGCCTGTCAAAGTTTTAATGGCGGAAAAGCAGCTTGCTCCAATTCTGGCTGCAATCCTGGGGACTCCGTCGCAGATCATGGCATTAATAATTATAGTGGTTGTGGAAGTCTTGCTTCATGCTGTTGGAGTGGCCAGGGAGCAGCAACAGGCAATGGTAATACCTGCACTGCAGCAGGAGGCCAATGTTATGCAGGGTTATCTGGTTGTCCTTCTGGCACTACTCTTAAATCTATTCCAAGTGATGATGGTGGAAGATGTGCTAGTCCCACATTTTGCTGCGTAAAACCTCTAACTGATACATGTCCAACATTTCAAACCTCCGGGGACAAGGATTGCGTGACAGAAGCAAAAGTAAATTCCGTAACAAAGTCATGTCTCCACCCAGAAAATTATGTCTTATCTAGTCATGAGTGGTCATGGATTAATCCTTTTTCTCCAATTGGATTTGGAGGATATATAAATACTTGTACTTATAATGGCACAAAGTCTACAACAATCGCTTGTGGAAAAGATACGTATGGAGGCAAAACAACATACTGTTCAACAGGCGTGTATGATTCAACTAACCATCTCGCATGTCCTGGAGGAGATGGTGCACCAATTAGTACCAATTATACCGGGTGTGGTAATTATGTTTTCTGCTGTGCCAGCCATAACGGAACCATCCCTCCTGCACCTACCTTAAGTAAAGGATTGGCATGTCAAGCAGCTGGCGGTACTTGTTACTTTAATTTGAGTGGATGTGCAAATGGTATGGTAAGTATTGGTGCTAAGGATTGTAATGCTCCCCAGTTTTGCTGTGCGGAAAGTTCGAAAGGAGATAATCCTGGATGTGATCCAACCAAACAAAATTGTGGTGGCCCTGCTAATAGTCCTACCCCATCTTGCACAAATGGCAAGACAACACAACTTGTCCTAAATATAAAATTACCTGGCATTGGCGGTGGAACTTTTGAAAATAATACACCAGCACATGTAACAAAGCATGGCTCGCTTGTAGTAAAAGACGGTGCAGGGACATTCCTTTTTGGACAATCCCACGACTACTCTCATGGATTTGGACATGCAAATGGCAATGGAAAATTGGGCAGTGAAAAAGTCAACTTAGGCACCCAGGCTGTCTGCGGGAAAACTTATACTGTTGAAGTAAAACTCCCTGGGTACATTACCATTAAAAAAACAGTTGTCTATGGCCAAGACCAAACCATTGATGTTGGCGAAAATGATGTAACCCCCGGAGATATTGTCGGCAATAACAATAATAACTTTATTACTCCCGATGGCAAAATTGTTGGAGACGATGTGGTAAATATTTTGGATTACAATGTTATGAAGGATTGCCGCAATGCGAGTGCAAGTGCAGGGCTCACTTTCCAAAACAATACACAGAATGTTACCATAAAATGCGGAGACTTAATTAACTTCTTTGACTACACCGATGGTGGTACACAAGAAAGTGTTGTTAACAACGCAGGCATTGGCGAGTGGGATGCAAATTACAATATGTGGTTAAGAGGATTTATTAAAGCAAATGGATATTGAGAAAGAGGCGTAAAGAGATTAAAGAAAATAAAACAAACAAAAAGTGTTGATAAAACAACAAGAAATAAGATATGATGAATTCAGCTAGAAACAAACCTCATCCCATCCTTCTCCTAAAAGGAGAAGGAGCCTAATAGGTAAAAATTATTTATGAATAAAAAGACACTGGCACTGATTGTTGGACTATTTGTTATAACCTGTGGGTTGTTGTATTTGGCCTTGCGGACTCCACCATACCAAAAGCCTGCTGCTTCCCCCACTCCAACCCCATTATCGGTCAATGCCCATACAATGCTTTCTCTTGCCCCAACAAGTGCATCCGAATCATCTAGTCTTACTAAATACACCCTAGCTGTTGGTATGGATACCAATGGTGATTTGGTAAATTCTGTACAGCTGGAGTTGGCCTACGACCCGCAGGCGCTTACGGGAGTTGTGGTAACACCTGGTAAATTCTTTCAGCAGCCAAGTGCATTGGTAAACAGTGTAAATACAACAGACGGACGAATTTCGTATGCGCTTGTCGAGCAAATGGATTTGCCTAGCAAAAAAGGTACAGGGACAGTTGCCTATATTTCTTTTAATGTCTCGCCTACTTTTACTGGAAAAACAACACCAATTACTTTCCTTCCCAAAACAGCAGTTGCAGCAGATAAAATATTGGAATCTGTCCTAAGAAAAGCAACAGGATATACATTAACAATAGTCAAACCAAGTATTACTCAACCGGTTGGTACTAATTCTTCAACCCAATCTGCACAATAAAATCAAATTCCAAGAAACAAGAGACAAGAAACAAATAGGTTTCTAATTTTTTGTATCTTGTGGGTTGTATCTTGTTATTTGCCGTTACGGCCTTTTTTCCACTGTACCGAAGTAAGAATAGGGGTAAAGACTTCGTGGTGCATATCTACCATTTTCCCTAGTTGCTCTTTGCCTTCTGGATTTTTATCTACAAATTCTACAAAAGGAATGTCTGTAATAATAGCTAGCGGAGTCTGCTCGTCCCCTTCTCCCATTACCCCAACTGCGGCCGCTGCTAAAGTATCTGCATCATTTACCTGCTCTACTCGCAATTCCCGACCAAAAACATCTTTTTTACCAACATAACTTCGTATTGCTGCAAAGCCACTGTGAGAAAGCGCAACTCCTGTTACTCCCCAACGCAAGGGAGATAATTTACTATCTGTCACTATGACTCCAACTTCTTTAAGTCCAAAATGAGAACATAAAAACTCGCGGATTGTATTAGCACTTTCCTGTACGTCTTTTGGCCACAAGACCAATTGTCCATTTCCATTGGATTGGTCTACTCCGGCCGAGGCAATAAATGTGCTTTCTTTAATGGTTATGCTGACATCAAATGGATTGGTTTCGCGGGGTAAGTAGTAGTCTGCTTCCTCTTGTACAAGTTGATCTCTCGTTATTTTTTCTGGGTCTGCAACTCTGCCCTCGCATAAGGCAATAATTTTGGAGGCAACAGCAACAACAGAATTTTCTGGCAAATCTTTTGGTAAGGACTCTTCTAAAATTTTAAAAAGGTCATCCCCTGCCACGACTTTTCTTGTTTTGTAGGCAACAACATACATAGGGCCATTATAACAAAAACACAGCTTTCTACGCTGCATTTTTGTGTACAAGACACTCTGTACGAGTTGATTTAACTAAGCCACAATCATTGTGCAATACAAAGACCTTCTCTGCTTGAAATTCACCCTACTCTTCTTGGACAAAAAGAGGACAATTTCCAAAGTAGGATAATTATGTATAATAACAAATATGACAAATGGACAACCACCTATCGAGAGTGGTGCTATTCAAGAACCATCTCGACCAACTCCAGACGGAAAGCCTCAAGCTGAAAGGATAGTGGCACGAGAAAGAAAAATTCCTAGTAAAGCAACAGTAAATGCCCCAGATCTTATTCTTAATGAACCTGATCTATTTATGTTTCCAACAGAGGAAGAAGACAGGCATCATGGTGCTGTTATTAATGCTGCAAGGACAAAATTACTAGTGAATGACGTTTTGGCTTGGAGTCTGGCATACTTTCCCGATGGTCGACTAAAACTTCGAGGAAGTGGAGTAAAAAAAGCTGCAACAGATGCGTTAGCACCAGAATATGCAGATCAAAGTCCTGGAGGATATGAGAATTGGTATCAACGTGTTTCCCTACGTTCTGATGCCGTTGTAAAAAGAGATATATTCCGGGAATATCATGATACCCTCGATGAGCTCCCACCTGCTGTAAGAGAACCTTTTGACCATATTTTGGTATCAGGAAGCGATCTTGACATACAGATTAATCAACCAGAAAAACCAGACATGCAAGGTGAAGATATTCCGAGGCAATTTTCTAGAGATATATTTACCACGCTACTTCCAAGTCTCTCGGAAGCAATAGCAAATAACAATTACCTGACTCATCCCGCGACAACTATGGGCACATTACAACAATCAGCTGCACAAAGAAGATTACACCCAGAATTACCTGTAGAAGCGCTTTCGTCGGATAACTTACCCGTACCCCTTATTAACGATGTGGAAGAGGGAGTATTTATTCAAGAAATACCAAATAGAAAAATTAGTATTATTACAGGTGAACCCGAGCCGTCGGGCAAAACACCACGCGAATTTCCCAGTACAGTTGTGTATGCAAGAAGACATCTGGTGAGAGATAAAAATATTACGGTTACAGAAATTGTTATTGCAGCAGACACTCGTCTGGATCGGTCTATTCCTCTGACTGCTGATACCATTGCTAATCTTACACATGCCGTAGCGTCGTTATCATTTAATACAACACTTCCTGAAGAAGATATGATTCGCTATGACTCACGCACATCCTCCGCTGCAACGTCTCGAGACAGGGTGCAAGCAAGTCTTCAAGTTGTACAACCCGAAAATGCACACAGACAAAAAGGTCAGCAAGAAGCTGCGCCACAAGTCGTAGTGACTGTTGACCAGGATGGTCTTAAAGCATTTGCTAGTCCAGTAACACTTGGCCCCGATTGGGGAAAGGAAGAAAAAGGACGAGACCCTATTGACGACCTAGAGCTAGCAACAAGACTTTTGTGGCAATCTGTCTATGCAGATGTATTTGAACAAAACAAGCAACATCCAGTTGAGAGCATAACAAACGAAACACTTGGAAAAATTAAAACATTTATCGAGAGCCATCCAGACTTTATTACCCGATTAGGAAGGAATGAGGATGCTTTCCGAAGACAATGGATTCAGGAGAACCTTCTGATTATGATGATTCATAACCCACATAAGACTATTGACCTACTTGACGCATCTGGCTTTGCAAGGCTTATTTTCCCCACAGATACACAAGACAGCTTGTTGAAAATCCGACAAAAATTGGGAGAAATTTCTCCCGAAGATTATCGAGTGCAATTTTTTGGAAAGTTTTCTCATCCAGAAACCGCAAGACTTGCTCAAGTACACCCTCCCATCTACACCCTGCAACAATTCCTAGACCGAGATATTGCTTCTATTGGCCAATACAACCCAGAAATCGCTGCAATAGTTGAGGCTGACTACAGACAACAAGAACGAGTACTCAATCTGCCCCGAAGAGATGGCTGGCAGCTTATAAATGAAGCCATCGCTGGTCCAGATGGCCCAACTGACCGAAAAACAGTCCTTACAAACCTTTACAATTTAACTAATATAGGATATAATTCTCCTCATGCTTAAGCCTATTACCGAAAAGACATTTGAGGCCATGTGTAAGCAATGGGTTGATATTATCAACCATGAAAGAGATCATGGTCTTTTTATATGGGCTCCTCTAGAGGCTCCATCGCTTCGCATCCGACAGTTTTTTGCAGATAAAGAACTTCAAGTAAAGCTTTTTGGAAAAAAGGAAATTCCGGCATTGATAGAAGTTAATGGAGAAGAAATTGAAAATTTTTCATTTGAGGACTTAGAAAGACAAGTCAATTTTGCATTAGAAGGGACAACAGACACAACTTTTTCTTTAGAAAAAGTGCTAAGTCAAAGAAAACAAAAGCTTGCTCTATTTATTATTGGCATTGACAGTCTTTTAAAAAATCAGCGCTTCGAGTTGATGAAACACTTAAATACGCTTGCAGAAAGATATGAAAATGTAAGTTTTCTCTTTTTTGTTAGATTTGATGTAATGGAAATACCCTTATTTAATTCGTATCAAATTCCCCATCTTCTTTCTGAGACATTCTATCAAAAGGTATTTTCTGAAAAAGATTGTATGCATTTCTTACACCATATGGAGCAGTCATGGAATATAAAAGTGAATAAAAAACTTAGCAATGATATTGCTAAAAATTTTCAAGGACACCTTTTCTTGATAAAGGCTGCAATCCGATTAGCTCGGGATAATCCTGAAATATCGATTGAAGAAATCTTAGACAGTCCTGCACTTATAAGGCGTGGGTTAGGAGTATTTGAGGGACTTACAGCCAAGGATCAGGAAACAGTTTTGAGCTTGTTGCACAATAAAATTCCTTCATCTATTTCTGAATACTTACGCAAAACAGGTCTTGTCCAAAACAACATGCTTGGCATCCCCTACTGGTATAGGATAAAAAATGATATTTTTCGATTAAAAAATCACGATAACTCAATTCACCATCAACTTGAACTACAATTTACATCTCTCGAACGAGAAACTTTTGATATATTCATGGAAACAAAAACAATTGTAACACGGGAAAAGTTAGCAAAAACGATTTGGAGAAATGAATGGATGGAAAGGTATAGCAACTGGGCTATTGACCAGTTGATTCATAGAATTAGAGAAAAAATTAAAAAGGCAGGTGCTCCCTACGAAATAGTTACCAAAAAAGGTGAGGGATTTTATCTAAAAGAAATTAAGAAGTAGTGTCTTCTACAAAATATTCAACAAACTCCCCTTTTTCTTTTTTTGTTACTTTAACGTGTCCAGAATCATCTTTTGCAAGCCATTGACTCTTGGAAATTTTTGTAACAAATACCACCTCCGGGTGAAAAGGAATCTTACACGTGTCAACCGCTTGGCTTTTTTTAATCTTAACAATATATACTTTTCCTGACATAACTAAGGATTATAGGACTTACTTGAAGATTCAGCTTGACTGAATCCTGACTGAAGATAGCTAGTTTCTGGGATTGGGATACCATACTTGTCTCTTTGTTTTTATTCTCCGTATAGGTGTCTTCCCTTGAGTCATAATATGGTTTCTTTCTCCTGCTCTTTCGAGCTCATTCACCTCTACGCCGCAGGCTGTATTGTCTTGGCTATTTATAGTACTGGATGAATACTCAAGAGTTCCTCTCCCAGTTGTTGGATCTACACCTGTACACATTAGTCCTTTCAATCCTCCATTATTTACGTTGGCAGGACAAGTAATGCATCTTTCCGCATCAGATCCACTTGATGACCACACATCATACCTTCTTGCAGGCGTCAGGTGAACTTTCATTGGTCTTTTGCCATCCCCATCTACTTCATGTGTTTCTTCAATATCTTTAAAAGGCATATATTATTTTCCTTTACAGGAAGCTATTGTATGCGTTAATAATTAGAACCGCTTGACTGAATCCTGACTGAAGATGAGCAAGTAAAAAGCATATAAATCTTATTACCAATCTCTGTATTTTGACCTTACTCGCTCGTCAAAGTCTTCTTTGCAATCCTTCTGGCCTTGGGGCTGACTTCTAAATCTACACTCACCAAGCCAAGTTTTTCCCTCTGGCTTGGGGGCTCTTTTTTCACCTGCTTGGGTCCACGGTTCATACCCTCCAGGCGCCGCTAGTCTCGTGGGAACACCACAGTCACCATTCCCCTTAAGATGGCGACATCTAAAAGTAGGCGCTCCTTGTGGTTGTGGTTGTTCTGTCATATCTGGGAATTATATGTATCAAAGCAAATGTTGGCTTGACTGAATCCTGACTGGTGCCTTGTCAGAAATAGATTCCCGCGCTATAATAATGACCTATGAAACACACCTGTGACGCATTAATTGTTAGCTGCATAGACTTCCGCTTTCAGAAGCATATCCGCAAATGGTTGGGCATGAATTTTGGAGACAAAACATTTGATTATGTTGGGTATGCGGGAGGCAGTAAAGATCTCCCTACTGTTATGAAACAACTCGATATCTCGGTAAAACTTCATGAGATTAAACATGTTGTCTTAATGCATCACGAGAATTGCGGTGCCTATGGAGACGAATCTACTCCAGAAAAACATGCTGAGGATTTATTAAAGGCTCGTCGAGCTATTAAAAAGAAGTATCCAAAACTTAAAGTAGATCTCTTCTATATTCTTCTCGACGGACAATTCAACGAAGTAAAATAACCCCCATGGCAGAAACAGCTAAACACATAGGTTGCCAAGGATGTCGCGCATATCACCCACCAGAACCCAACAAGTATCCAGAGGAAGGTGCCTGTGAAGTGGGGGTTCCGCTACGTCATGATGTAAGAAAAAGAGTAATACCAGACCTTCTTTCGCGTATTGAGTGTCAGCGAGATGCATGTAACGCTGGCAAACCAGGAGATCCTTTTCCATCTGCAAAAGTAAGATTGTAAAGGGTGGGCAGCCATGGAGTCGGACCATGCACTTCTACATTATCAGTGTAGCGTTCTACCGATGAACTAGCTGCCCTAGGTATCCTATTTTATCAAATCTTGTAGCTCTTTGGAAAGAGTATCTTCTACCAAATCTCCTCGTTGCTCAAGGACCAATGCATTAAGTAATTCTTCCTGAAGTTTTTGTCTTATCTTAATCTCTTCCATAAGTTGCTCTTCGCGCCGCACAGACCCTTTTGCCACAAGACCAAGGGTATGAATAAGATCAATTATTGCGTGGGCATTTTTCTCGTGTGCAGAAAGAATTCTTTCACGTCTAGATACTTCCACTCGAGCAGCACGCTTTAATATTTTTTGCTTTGGCAGAACAAGAGGTTTGAGTCGTGTAGGAGGCTGTTGCTTTTTTACTTGCGAGTTATCCACGCGCTTGCCCTCCAAAATTCTGGCTGCACGCTTTTCGCTAAACCCATCATCCGTTTTTTCAGGGAGTGATGGTATCTCAATTTCTATTTCTCGTCCTTCCATAATTACTCACTTTCGTTCGCAAATTTCAAGAAACAATTTCCAAGTAACAAACAGTTTGAGGCGCGTAGCGGGATCGAACCGCTGCATGGAAGTTTTGCAAACTCCTGCGTTACCGCTTCGCCAACGCGCCAGGCACCAGTCGGCGCTTGGCTTTGCCAGTGCAAACTGATTAGGTAATTGTATCAAAATTCGAAGCTAGAAGGAAGAATCAGCTCCTAACCTATTGGGGTAAATATTCTCTTACAAGATCCGCAACGCTTTCTTTGATTAAGCGGCATTACTTCAAGAAGACGACACATGGGATATTGTGTAGTTGGTATATCCTCACCGGTGTCTTTAGTCACACGATAATTCCTTCTCACTCCTCCTGGAGGGGTTGGTGGACTTGTTTCTACTGTACCTCCTACGAATGGAATTGGACAATCACTATCAATCATTTCTATGAAAATAGCAAATTTTCTATAAAGTAACAAGGAGCTTTTTTATAGTTTACATTCTACTGAAGTACCGTAGTGCTATCATGACACTACTTAATTGAAGAAGATGCTTGAGCTGCTCTAAGCGCTTTTTGGATTTTGTTTTTTTAAGCAGTGCAATCGTATCCTCATCGTAATGGTGCCCACCCATTTCATAGTCAAAAAGTTTTGCTTTTAATGCCTTGTCTGTTGGAGTCATGGTATACATAAGAAAAGCAATAACGTACTTATAGCTTAAAGACATATCTCCTTCCAATTTTCCTCGCCTCATAGAAATAGTTACTTTTACATTCTTAGCAATTTTTGCCTTAACTCCTGCATCGTAAGCACGCCTCACCAAATCGTGGTCTTCAGAAATAAAAACATCTTCATTAAATCCTTTTAACTCCTCAAAGACTTCCCTTTCTATTGCAAAATTCCCTCCCGTTGCTAGTGGTCTTCCATAATACTGAGATGCACGAATGACAGACTTTACAATAGAAATCATTATTTTTGCTTTTTGCGATGTATCGTCCCATTGAATAGATGGAAGAATAAGCTTAAATCCCCTGCTTGCACACGCATGTTGGAGGGCAAAGGTAAAATCTTGTGGCACACGTGTATCTGCGTCCAAGAAAACAAAATACTGTCCGTTTCCCTTTTTTGCACCAAAATTTCTCTGGTAAGAGACATTGCGCTTATCTACCTGAAAAAAAGAAATTGGGAGTCTATTTGAAAAGTTTTTTACTTTTTCTGCAGTCTTATCATCGGATTTTCCATCGACAACAATTACTTCAAAATTTTTCTTTTGTTGCTTTACCAAATCCGATAAAAGCTTTGGCAAATACTGCTCTTCATTAAGCGTTGGGATAATAATTGAGAAAAATGCATTCATTTTGCTGGCAGTAGATGTATTGTATCAAATTTAAAGAACAAAAAACCGCCTCGTAAAACGTTCGGCGGTTAATTATCTTCACACTCTTGTCCTTCAGAAAGTGGTAGGGAAACATGGATAATTTCCGGTGGTTGAGCCACAGGATTGGTGTCCATTAACACCAAGGTGTTTTGTACTCTTAGCTCAAATTACCCATCCATAACTTGCGTTACTTTCGATAATTGAGTTTGCCGTACCTTCTCTCTTTTTTTTAGAAAGGAGGTGATCCATCCCCAGCTTCGGCTAGGGATACCTTGTTACGACTTAAGCTTCATCGCCGAATTTAGACTCTACCGAGATAAACTCAGTATTCGTCTACCCCCGACTTTGCTGCCTTGACGGGCGGTGTGTACAAGACCCGAGAACGTATTCACCGCAGCTTGCTGATCTGCGATTACTACCTATTCCGGCTTCACGGAGTCGAGTTGCAGACTCCGATCTGAACTGAGGCGAAATTTCAGAGATTTGCTTGCCATCGCTGGCTTGCGGCTCATTGTTTTTCGCCATTGTAGTGTGTGTGTGGCCCAGGGTATAAGGGCCGTGCTGACTTGACGTCTACCCCTCCTTCCTTCCCAGTAAAACTGGGACCGTCTCCAATGGAATGTAACATTGGATGGGGGTTGCGCTCGTTTCCCCACTTAAGGGAACACCTCACGGCACGAGCTGACGACAGCCATGCAGCACCTGTGCTACCATCCTTGCGGATTTCTCTCCATTTCTGGAAAAATGTACGGTAGCATGTCAAACCCTGGTGAGGTCCTTCGTTTTGTCTCGAATTGAACCACACGCTCCACAGGTTGTGCGGGTCCCCGTCAATTCCTTTGAGTTTTAGCCTTGCGGCCGTACTCCCCAGGCGGCTCGCTTAACGCGTTAGCTTACACCCCCAGTTGCCTGAGAGCTAGCGAGCATCGTTTACGGCTAGGACTACACAGGTATCTAATCTGTTTCGCTACCCTAGCTTTCGTGCCTCAGCGTCAGGAAAAACCCAGGAGACTGCCTTCGCTTTTGGTATTCCAGGTAATATCAACGCATTTCACTGCTACACTACCTGTTCTATCTCCCCGATCTATCCTCAATTTTGTGAGTATTTCCACCAAACCCAAGGGTAAGCCTTGGTCTTTAAATGGAAACTTTACAAAACGCCTACGCACACTTTACGCCCAATGAATCCGGATAATGCTTGCTCCCTACGTATTACCGAGACTTCTGGCACGTAGTTAGTAGGAGCTTATTCTATAGTCCGTGAATGGACTATCAAAAGGAGTTTACAACCCTAAAGCTGTCATCCTCCACGCGGCGTCGCTGGGTCAGACTTTCGTCCATTGCCCAATATTCCCAGTTGCTGCCACCCGTAGGTGTACTGCCCGTGTCTCAGTGCAGTTGTGGCTGATCGACCTCTCAGTCCAGCTACCCGTCATTGCCTTGGTGGGCATTTACCCCGCCAACTAGCTGATAGGACGCAGGCTCCTCTCTCGGCGGCCAGTGAAGGCCTTTACTCTTACGAGACCATGGACTATTACCCCTTCTTTCGAAGAGCTATGGTCCACCCAGAGGTAGATTCCCACGCGTTACTCACCCGTCTGCCGGTTACCCACTCTTTTCAATTACTATCCAATGATTGTTTTATTCTTCGTTTTAAAAAGCCGATTGCTCCTGTTCCTGTTTTCAAATGTTTTTCTCGAACAAGTGCATCGTGTTTTACGTCAAAAGCTTCATAATACACAAGCTTCCAAGGAATACCATATTTCGTGTATTCGCTTTGACCAGAATTGTGCTCTTTAAATCGCCTTCTTAAATCTGGTGTTGAACCAATATATAGCTTGTGTTTTTCGAACTTTTGGCTTTTTAAAATATATACGTAGTACATTTTTACCATCGTATCAAATAATAACCAAAAAGAGTGGGTCCCCTTGACTTGCATGCTTAAGGCACGCCGCCAGCATTCATCCTGAACCAGGATCAAATTCTCAAAAAAATTAGACAGAGACTTTCCTGTTAAGGAATGTCTTGTCTAGAATTCCTACCACTTCTTGATTGACAAGAAATGTATTCTATGTATTATGCTGTATTGTGTGAAACTACAATTGTTGCAAAACTAATTGTAGTAAAGATTTCTTTCGTTATTAAAGAGCAATTGAAGATGAAAAAACCCGCCTGAGCGGGTTCAAAGTTTCCTTTGGAGCTTCAAGCTAAGTTCTTAACATACCAATAGATATTATAGCTGATTTATACGTAATGTCAACGGAGAAGAAACACAAGAGAATATGTAATTCATTGTCTCTTCTTTTCCAACATAACAAACGATTTTGTTGAGTTGGATGCCTAATCCTATGGTATAATGCGACACATGCTTAACCACTTTGATACTATTTTTTCTCCAGGCCTGTATTTAGAAAGAGACAAAAAGGCATTTACACTTACACGAGATCGCCTCCTACAGCAGGAGTCATGCGCTGTGGTATGTATGTATGGGAATGGAAAAGATTATTTATTTCATAATATGGTTAAGGAATTTGAGCACAAAAAACTTCCTTACGCGGTAAAAATCCTTAATACTATTTCTGCTGACGAATTAAAAGATTTTGCAGATATGTTACAAAGCGAAACAGAACCCACTCTTTGTATGGTTAATTTGCGAATTGGAAAAGATGTAAGTTGGTTTATTCAGGTTTTAGAAGAACTGCGTTTTAAGCGCGGACACAACTTTGTCAGCTTCGTTAATGCATACGTTGGTGATATTTATGAAGCATTACGAGAAATGGAACGACCACTTATGGACTCTCTTATTGTAAAAGAACTTATTTCCTACGAGGATGCTGTACATGTTATCAAAGAGTTATCTGACAGGTTTGATGTCACTCCTTCAGAAACGCAGAAAAAAGACATCTATCGTTGGAGCTATGGACATGTTGGACTCCTCCGTTCTCTTTTTCTCCTCAAACAACAATATCCAAATAAAATGTTTGATGAAAAATTCCTACTCCATGAACCAACAATTTTAGAACGTCTAACTCACATCTTGAGTGATATTCCCGAAGAAAAAATACAGCTGCTTTTACAAAAAAAGGTGGGACTTGTTGATATGATGTTTTTCGAAAAATTTGGCTATATTACTGATGAAGGAAAATTATTTCATCCCCTTCTTGAACGCCTTATTCCTACACATGGTAAGAAAAATGAGTCGCCTTTTTCAGAAACAGAAAGTAAAGTCCTTGCGTATTTACGCAGTCATGAAAACGATATTATCTCCAGAGAGGATATTGGAAGATTAGTTTGGGGTGAAGAAGAATGGGAAGACAAGTATTCAGATTGGGCAATTGGACAGCTTATTTATAGACTGCGCAAAAAACTTGAATACTCAACATCATCTGGAAAGATAAAAACTAAAAAGGGTAAAGGATTTGTTTATCATACCAACTAATCACACCGCTTCAGGAAAAAGATAATGGAGTTTTTCCAAAACAAATCGACCTGCTTGAGCAATAGACGTATACCGCAGTGAAAAATGAAATGGATCTACATATCCTAATATAAGAAATCGTGTTGTCTTACACGAATCATCAATAAGGGTTATAAGAGGCTTTTTATTTTCTATAGCAATCCCCATTTCCATACCTAGTCCAAGACTTGGATGTGAAATATTTGCAACAACAACATCACATCGTCGCACCATATTGGTATCATGCTGATAAACTTCGCCAACAGGAGGAGTAAGTCCTGCAAATTCAAACACTTCTACTTTTTTCCGAAGTATTTTTTTTAATCTATTATTGTCTCTAATAAATTCTTTTGATGCGTGTGTAAGTGAACAGCCAAAATAGATCCGTATTTTTTGTTTTTTCATGCAAGTGCCGATTGTATACGTCTCTATATGTTGATGCTTGACGTGTAAGCAACAAAAAATATACCAACATAACGTTATATTGTTGACCACCTTCCTCCCTGTTTGTTATGTTGTGTTATCTTGTTACATACGACTTCCAACAACTAGTATCGGTGGTATGGGTTTCCATTTTCGCGAACAATCTCCTCGACTATCTTCTGCAAAGATACTAACCAATCAAGGGAAGCGTTTGACAATTAAATATAACCCCCAAGAGCTTGGGAAAGATTTTTCGTCGGTGCACGAATTTTCTCAGCGGCAAGACGTTGAGCAGGCATTCCCCTACTTATCCAGACGACGAAAAGTACATCTCAGTAAAGTAGGAATCCAGGCAAGAAATGGCGAGACCCACGACTATCTTGTCTTAAGACAAGGACGGAAGCGATTTCTTTTTGACACTGTAGAAAGCCAAGTCCCCGACGCTGGTATTTCTGAGGATAGGCGCAGAAAAAGTCTTTCACTCACACTAGTTGTCCCACAACAAGTTATGCGAGAAAAGGGATATATGCCTCAGGATAACGAAGGTCTGAGACAATTCCAGTCCAGAAGAGACTCACGAACATTTTTTGCAACAACAGAAAAAGAAGGATACCTTGCAGTCCGTGGCACAACAGATAATCCCACTAGTATAGAAAATAATACTGATTTTATTCAGCCTATTCCTGCTGTTGTCATACAAGATCCGCAGGATAATATTTTATTTACCGTGCGAGGAGGAGACGGAGCAAATCACGACGAACGGCTTTCGGGAATGATTACAACACCCTTTACCATGGGACATAGTGACCCAAGCGATTTTGGAAAATGGAGAAGCTTGCTTCGGTACGGTCTAAAACATGCTATGTACCGGGAGGCAGGAGAAGAAACAGCGCTACAGAAAGAACAACAAACAATTCATTTATTTCCTCCAAATAAAAATGGACACGGGTATAACGTTACTGTGAGAGGAATCCTTAATGTTCATCGGTATTACCGAATTAAACCACTTGGTGTCGTATACAAAGAAGACACACCCATTGATAAAGTACATGCAGGAGTTATTTTTGTCGCAAAACCGAAAAGAAAAAATGTTACTTTTGTTCTTAACGGTGCATCACATGAAATACACCACGTATTACCGATATCACAACAAGACTACCAACACGTAATAGATGAGAAAGGACTAACTCCGACAAGTTGGGATAAGCCAATTATGAATGCTGTATTTGCAAAGCGTCGATAACTCTCTTGTACAACTCGTCTGTAACTTCTTCTATTTTTCTTTCTGCATTAATCATAGTAAATTCTTTTGGAAATTCTTGAATTAATAATTGATAATTTTTTTCTGTCGCTTCCAATGCCTTTTCGTTATCGTAAATTTCTTTATGCTTATCACTGTCTTTTATTCTCTTAAATGCCTCGCCAGAGTTGATGCGTAAAAAAAATGTTATATCCGGCACAACAAATTGGTGGTAAAAAGAAAGAATAGAAAATGCGGTGTTATACCAATGGAGAGGCTTTTCCATATCATTCATTGCATACGCAACAGAAGACCAAAAACATCTATCCATAACAATAATCATTCCCTTTTCCAACAATTTTTCTATTTTATCCATATGCATTGCTCTGTCTGCATTAAATAAATATTGGATTGCTAAGGGATTTAATGTGTACTGTCCAGACAAGATTTTTTCCCTAATAAATTGCCCAATCACATCTTCTGTTGGCTCTTTACTGTAGCTTGCATTGTATCCTGCTTTGTTAAGGCGTTTGACTAATTCTTTTGCTTGAGTTGTTTTGCCCGAGCCATCTATTCCTTCTACGGCAATTAATTTTCCTTTATATGGATTTTTTCGAAGACTCAATTCCTCCCACGGTGCATTTCCTTTTTTCATATCTTCCCTATTCTAGACATATTATTGTAAACTCACAAGTATATGAAAATAGCAGCAAAAATATATTACACCCTGATTTATTCTAATTATGCATGAGGAGGTTTCAATAACCTTCGAAAATTTCCAAAGCGAGATCTCGTTTCATGTCTACTAAAAGGCTCTCTTCCTTGTGTTCTTGAAGCACTAATATGAGCATTTGCTGCCTCTGCAGTAACTCTTCCTGCAAAATCTCTCACTAAGGCACTATTGCCTCCAGCTGCTCTCACTGCATCTACTAATGCTTGGTCTATGTCTGTTGCATTAGGTAAGTCATTTTCTCCTCGTGCACCAGCAAATCCAGCCCTGAGAAGGCTTGCGTATCGTCGTGCTTCTGGTGTTTTAAAAAATCTATCCTCTATGCCTCTCACAATGCATATTCTAAATAGTTAGTAAATAAAAACAAGGGAAAAAATTGTCAGGTTTATCTATAAATTTTTCTCCAAAAAATACGGTACGTTATTCTGGAAATCTTGCAGTGTCCCATTATTATCCAAAATAACATCTGCTAATTCTAGACATGCTTCCACTTGCTGTCCAAAGAGAGCCTGCCCTACTCCTCTATCCCGCTCTTCTGCTTTTACAAATTCCTCCCATGTTTTTGGGTCATAATCTTTACCCCTTTTCTGCATAAGCTCAAATCGCTTTTTGGCACTAGCCGTAATACCAATAATATATGCATTAAATTCTTTTTTAAGAAATTTTATTTCCGCTGGGTTACGAATACCATCGATAACAAATTTTTCGCCTGGTTTTCTGTGAATATAGGGAGCAGCAGACTCTGCAAGAAATGCGCCGCCAAAATTTTTTCGCAATTTGTCTCCAACATCTTGGAGATTTTCGCGAGTCATTGGAAGTCCCCATTCTCTAGTCCGCGCCCTAACAACATCCGACAACGATAACACGTTATACCCCTTATCTTTGAGAAGACTAATAAGCACCCCTTTTCCCGATGCAATTGGTCCAACAACACCAATAATGTTTCGCATGAGAGGATTGTATCAGATTTTATGCAGCGGGTTTGTCTCGACGAGTGGGAACAGTAGATAAAGATTCTCCTGCATCTTCCGTTGCATATGCCGCTAACTCATCAAAATCCCAGCTAAATACTTTAACCTTCCTATCAAAAAGAGTCAATGCAGCCACAAATCTATCTTTTGTGGTACCATCATCCATTGTAACAGGAATGACCACAGCTCCATTGGAATAGATAACCCGCTTTGTCCCATTATTCAAGTCGTCCTCTTTTTCATCTCCCTTTGCTTCGTCATACGTGAGAAGTTTTTTTACTTTTCCATCAACGGTAACAAATTCATACTCATATAAAATACCATCTGCATTTTCAGGAACATCCATACAGATGTGATCAACTCGAAATGGTTTGCCAGTTGGTGAGGTAAGACCTTTTCCATTAAGCCCATACTTAAAAATAGAATACCCCTCAGGAAGTGCATCTGTTTGCATAGGATATACACCATCTTCTCCATATTGCTCCCAATAACCATTTGCTGCTTTCCGCAGGACTCGTACATGATTGCGGTTAAGCTGCCCATCAACGTATTCTGGACGATATCGAATAAGTACCTCACCATTCTCGTCCCATTCAACTTGTCCATTTTTTCCAATAATTGGCTCAGGCTTACCATCTACCAACTGTAGTGCAAGCTCTGATTGAATAAACTCCACTCCAATAGGATTGCCGTCAGCATCGTATGTAGGTTTTCCGGCAACATAGACAACCTGAGGATGCAAATCCGGTGTTGCTTGAGTCCCTGATCCTTCTACAATGCCTTTCTTTTCATTCCAGGTAAGGCGAAGATCTTCTGGATTTTCTGGAGGAACAACCCCATTTTTCTTTGCAATAAGCGTTGCTGCCTCAATAAAGGTAGGAGTAGTTGCATGGACACTATTTTCTGTAATCGTAACTCCTTGCATACCAAAATATGCTGTTTTATCTGGTCCATTATCGTGTCCATCTGCTTGTCCCCGCCATATTGCTACCACTCCGCGCTTACCAGGAATGGTCTTATGAGGAATATCAAGAAAGGCAGCATTAAAAGTAGCTAACGCTTCTCTTCCATCTGGAAAAGTTACATTTTCTGGAGTAACTAAATTACCGTGATCTGTATGATGAGGTCTCTTGTCTACAGAGGCAAGCTTTTCTTGGCGAGGTCTTTTTTCCACCGGACGAATCAATTCTGCAGACATATAAATGCCAAACGATGTAGTATAGGCTATAAGTCATAAAATAAGCAAGGAGGAATTGGGTGCAGATTTTGTCAGGTTTTATTTTAGCTTCTGAATTGCCTGAAATAAGACAATTCCCAAACTAACCATAACATTCAGACTCTTATTTACCCCAAACATAGGCATTTCAACAATGGTATCTGCAGCGTCCAAAACCTCTTGAGATGCCCCTGTTGTCTCGTTACTCACAATAAATGCTATCGGAAACGCATATTCTGCTTTATCAAAAGGTACTGACTTCTCGTTCTGTTCAATCGCTACAATTTGAATCCCAGAACTCGTCATCCTGGCTTGTCCAGGATCTACTCCTTGATTAGATTCTGGAGTCGTTTCACTCCCCAGAATGACGCGTGGAGCGAACTGTTTCCTCAGTTTTTCTATTGCTTCAACTGTACTCGATGAGTATTCCCACTCTACCCATTCTGTTGTATTAATAGATGCCTTTTTAATGCGTGTATTAGGAGGTGTCTCGGTAATGCCGCATAAATAGACTTTTTTTGCAGCAACAGCATCTGCTAAGCGAAAAATTGAGCCTGTATTGTAGGTATCCAAGATATTATCACAGATAATATACATAGGATTTTTCTTTAAATTTTTCTTGTCATCTTCGGTCGAACTAGTCGTCCGCAACTCTTTTGCTCCCAATTTAATCATTGGTATAGTATACCAAAACAAGATAATTTTACCTATAGTACTTGACTTTTTGAAGAAATAACGGTAAAATTCTCTTATATGGCTGAAGGAATACGAAAAGTAAGTGTGTCAGACACGCGAACAGTATATTCTTGGAGACCTGAACCTGCCGCAAGACCTGCTACAAAAAAATCTTCAACAGTTCCCACCGTCCTTAAGGATGCTAACGGGATATTTAGAACATACAAAGCCATCATGAGAGATGACTCAAGTGGTCAACCTGTGGTTGATCATTATGAAGAAGTACAATAATTTTCTTACAATACTCCCTCTTGATTTTTTAATCAACTTATAGTACAATTCCCATCACTACTCTAGACTGCCACGAAAGTAGCATGGTTTCATGAAGATAATTCGAAACATATTGTTAGCATTTTTCGTGGTCGCCTGTTTGGCGTACGTTAACGTAATCATCCCAAAGCCCCAAACAACAGAAGCTCATGTAGAAAATTTTAATCATTCGGATTCTTGTGGTAGATCATCGAGTGCTGGTCTTAAAGTTACCATGGGCGATGATGCTTGTGGAGGGTATTTCAAAGCTGGTACAGATTACCAAACTACTGGTACTGTTACCAATACTGCTTCTTTTCGAATTGATGGGATTCAATTGCATTACAAAACATACTTCTGTCTTGCCGATAGTGAAACAGTTAATAGCGGTGGCAGCAGTCATGCTTGTTTAAAAAGAGAAAAGGATTTTGCAGGAGAAGTATTCTCTCTTAACCCAGGGGAATCAAAATCATTTTCGACCCCAGTAATGCATCCATCTGACTACCCAGACAGCGGCAGCGATACCATGTGTGGTCTTTTCCAAAATGATTTTTGGTTTAGCTACAATAATGGAGCATGTACTTCTACCTTCCAAGGCACAGGTACTGGATTTGGATTTGCAGGGGTAGGATATTGCAAAATGTGGGATGGATCTACTCTTTCTTCCACAAATCCATGGTTACCTTCTTGGGAATGTGGACAAAAACACAAAACCTGCCAAAATAATGCGTGTGTTACAGTAAATGGCGCTGGGTCTAATTCCTGCACAACAGATTCTCAATGCCAACCACAGACACACAAAGCTTGTGTAAGTAATGCATGTAGTGTTGTACAAGGTCCAGGACAAGACATGTGCTCAACAGATTCTCAATGTCAACCACAAACACACAAAGCTTGTGTAAGTAACGCATGTAGTGTTGTACAAGGTCCAGGTGCAGACACCTGTGCTACAGATACAGAATGTCAACCACAGCACCACAATGTATGCCAGAATAATGCCTGTGTACAAGTAGATGGTGCAGGAGAAAATAGCTGTGTCTTAGATAGCAACGGCTGCTCTACTTCCCACTTAAAAGTTATTAAAATTGTCAACAACAACCATGGTGGCACTAAAGAAGCAGGAGATTTTGTGCTTAAAGTAAATGGTACACAAGTTACCAATAATGTAAGTAATGAAGAAACTCCAGGAGACTATACAGTAAGTGAAGATGCAATGGATGGATACCACCAAGTATCTATGTCTGGAGATTGTGATGCGAATGGCCATGTCCACTTAGACAATGGAGATAATAAAACTTGCGTTATCCAAAACGAAGACAATGGTGGCGGAGAATGCACAATGCCAACCTGCAACACATCTATTTCAGGATGCAGTTATCCATTCCCAGACACCAAGACTTGCTCTTGTGGGCCATTGGTATGCATTACCAACACCCCAACACAAAATAATATTACCGTTAATGTAAATCAGTCACAGTCTCAACAGCAACAACAACAGCAAAAGCAGGAAGTCCTGGGCGCATCTGTTGCTCCAGCTGTAAGTGCTAAGCAATTACCATCTACTGGTAGCGGAGCAGAAGTACTCTTAGGTCTCTTCGGACTTCTCCCAATTGGACTCAAGCTTCGAAGATTTGTATAATATTTTCTATGGCAATATCACCTGGAGGACCAGAAGACGCACTAGGAGCAATTGGACCAAGTATAGTATGGCACTTTCCTGACCAAACGAGAGATGTCTCTCATAAAAGTCTTTTACCAAGCGCTGTTCTCGAACAACCTTCAGTAACAAGACAAGGCGATCGATCTGCAATAACAGACAACCTCCCGGATAATAGAAGTGGAAACGGACCAAGAAGGAGAAAATCATGACACTTGCACAAGGAGAGTTTAGGGTTTTTGCAGCTGCTCCAGCAGGCCCCAAACCTCCAGAGAAAGAGCCTTCGCAACAAGAATCCCAACTTCAGCCTTCAAGAAGAAAAAAGGAAGATAAGGGATATGTAAAAAGAAAAAGTGGTGGTGCAGGCGGACAACCAGAAGAAGAAAAATAGATATCCAAAAATTCCTCTTGATTTGTAAAGATAACCCTATTAAAATATAAAGTTGTGAATAGATTTGCTAATGCCGAGACGCTCGCGCGACTCAAGTATGCTTCTTTTTCAGCACCGGTTAAAGATCCGCCAACAGTACGACGTCAAAAAGAAGATGAGAATGCCACTAAGGTAAAGCCCTTTATCATTACTATTCCCCTTCCTGATCGAAATTTGACACCAGAAAAAGCACCAGACAGAAAAGAACCCCAAGAGCCAGACGAGCCAGGGAAAAATTAAACTTGACATTTTCTTACTGCAATCGTATTGTTGGTTTCAGTGAATTCGTCTATTCAAATTAAAAAAGTATCTCCGACAACACAAGACTTTTCTATTTTTATCTTTCAATCACCATATTCCCGGGCAATCAATGTAGGATTTATTAAGAAAAGTAATAAGCCAACTTTTATTCCTGGAAGACTCAATTATGGTGTCCCTCGTATGTTAGACACTCACGAAGCAACAGTGCAGATTCTTCAGACAGCAGTTGCTAAAAAAATTCTCAAAAAGTATATACCAGAAAAAATCTCAACACTGGTTATTATGCGAGAAGCAGTTGCATGCAACCTCCCTGTTGCCCTGGCAAGAAGTGGCATTACCAACCATTATGGTGACGCATTTATTGGCGCAACGCATATAAAAGGTGCTGGTCCCATTCGTACCGACTATCGCTATGAAAATACAGAAGGGCTGACCAAAAATGGGTTATGGATCGTTGCCGATAGTGTATGCATGGGGCGTTCTTTTCTTCCCACTTTTACTTCACTTTTTGCACAAGGATTTATTCCAAAAGAAATTCTTTTTATTCTCCCTTTAGCAACGCGCCGGGGCATAGAAGTATTTGCTCCCCTGCTCAAAAAACATGGAATTCATGCAACTTTTGTTGCAATGGGTGCACTTTTTGGTGTGGGTGATAATTTATACAATTTGCCCTGGGGACATCCCGATACCGAGCCATTAGATACACGGGACCAAGATGTATTTGTACGAATGTACAATGACAAACTCTGTGTTGGAGGAGATTTTGGAAATTACTATTTCGCTCCTCCTTTGGCAAAAGAGTTTTATAATGACCAACTAAAAGAATTACGCATTACTCCCCATATTCCAAGTGCAAAAGAAGTATTTCGTATATATACCAAAGAGGAATTACTCATGCGATAATTATTTATACTGGGACAATTTCCCTCACTGGGTGGAATACTCGCCTCACCATTTTACTTACTTTGTTTGCTATAATCATTTTATGATTCCGCATAGAATTGTTGCAGTTGGTACAAGTGCCTTTTTCGGATATGGAGACCTTGGAAATGGTGGATATATTGAAAGATTAAAGCGTTGGCATGAAGCTCAAGATAGCAAAAATGCCGTTTTCAATTTAGGAATTAGTGGAGCAACAGTTGGAGAAACAACTACACAACTTCTTGAAAGACTTATTCCAGAGGCATCAAGAAGAATGCCTGACTTACTCCTTTTAACAACAGGTATTAACGACGTAAGACGTCCAAAAGGAAAAGAAAGTCCCCCTGTTACATCCCCGGAGCAATTTAAGAAAAATGTTCACGAAATGATTCGACTATCAAGACAGCTCACACAAAATATTGTCTTTATTAGCACAATCCCCATAAAAGAAAAGCACGATAGCCTTGACAACTATTTGCTACCAGAAGATGTTAAAAAATACGCTTCCATAACAAAAAACGTTTGCGAAGAAGAGAATATACCCTATCTTGATGTGTATAATGATTGGTTATCACAAGATTTTGAACGATTCTTATTTCGAGACGGTGTACACTCAAATCAAGAAGGGTATCAAGAAATATTTCTCAAACTAAAAGAGTTTTTGCTGATAGTCTTTACTTCTCACTAGTCTTTTCTGGAGTTGTGGTTTCTACTGTTTTGGTATAATCTTTTTTTTCTGGAATGATTCCTTTTTTTACATCGTCTAATTTCCAAGTCGCATAATCACAATTTGGGTAGTTGCTGCATCCATAAAATGGTCTACCCTTATGGGTTTTTTTAATAATAATTTTGCCTCCATCCTTTGGACAGGGATACCCAGTCTCTTCTACATACTGCTTTTTAAAATCACAGGTTGGAAAATTGGCACAACTAATAAATTTTCCAAATTTCCCAATACGTATTACCAAGTCGCCTCCATCTTTGGGACATTTCTCTCCTGTTTTTTCAACAGGTATTTCCACCCTGTCTGTTTTTTTAACCTCTGCTAATTTTTTCTCGAAGGGCTGGTAAAATTCTGCAATCATGGGTTGCCATTTTTCCAATCCTTCTGCCACTGCATCTAATTTATTTTCCATATCTGCAGTAAAAGGAATATCGTCAATATCGGCAAAATTTTTTACCAAGAAATCATTGACCGCCATACCAACACTTGTTGGAAGAAATCTTTTTTGGTCACGCTCTATATACTGACGTGTCTCTATGGTCCCAATAATACTTGCGTAGGTAGATGGTCTACCAATACCACCCTCTTCCAAAGACTTAATAAGAGATGCATCGTTGTAGCGTGGTGGTGGAGTTGTAGTATGAGATTCTGCGAGTACTTTTAGCAAGTCTAGTAGGTCTTTTGCAGCAAAATTGGGTAATTTTTTATCTTCTAGTCCAAAAGGGTTAATTTTAAGAAATCCTTCAAAAAGAAGTACCGATCCACTGGTCTTAAAACGATAAACCGTGTTATTAGTTATTAGTTCGTCGTTCGTCGTGGAACCATTTTTCTCTGAACCATGAACTACGAACTGTGAACTTGGTTCTGCTTTTACAGATACTGTCGTACTTTCTACCAATGCATCAGACATTTGTGAGGCAACTGCACGTATCCAAATTAAGTCGTACAACTTGCTGTAATCTCTCCCCAAGTCTGCTCCAACTTTTTCGCCGTCCACAAGTACTTTTGTTGGACGAATTGCCTCATGTGCTTCTTGAGCATTTTTGGATTTGTTGGCAAAAAATCTCGGCTTTTCTGGAATATATTTTTTTCCAAATTTCTCCTCTACATACTTTCTCATCGCACCAACTGCTGATTCTGCCATGTTAAGTGAGTCTGTACGATGATAGGTAATATACCCTTCTTCGTATAACTTTTGGGCTAAAGACATGGTGCGTTTTCCAGAATATCCATAGCGGATTGCTGCTTGCTGTTGAAGAGTGGATGTCGTAAATGGAGGCTGTGGGGAGCGCTTGGTCTGCTTTTGCAAAACGTCTTCTATGAAATATTCCTTTGTCTGCAAGTCGCTTTCTATTTTCTCTGCTTTCTCCTTGGAATCAATTGTAGTCTTTGTAACAGTATATTCTCCGTCATACAGCTTTAATTTATTTTGAACTTCAATCTTTTCGTCATTAATTTCTACCAATTCAAAGTCCACTATATCGGATTTTTTCAAACCCAGGGGTGACGCGAGTGGGGACCCCGCTTGAGCGCCTGCAGCGCTAAGCGAAGCCGTCGAAGCGGGGTGACGAGTGGCAGGACCCCGGAGTTGAACAGTAATTGTGTAGTAATCCTCTTTTCCAAATTTTTCAATTTCCCGCTCTCTTTCTACAATAAGACGAAGCGCAACAGATTGTACACGACCTGCAGACAGACCACGTCGTACTTTTTGCCATAGCAAAGGAGACAACTTATATCCAACCAATCTGTCGAGTACCCGTCTGGCAATTTGCGCAGCTACCAAATCTTCATTTACTTTTCCAGGCTTGGTGAGCGCTTCTTCTATTGCTTCCTTTGTAATTTCATGAAAAACAATTCTTTGGAATTTTTCACTTTTATTTGCATCCCGCAATACTTCTTCTATGTTGGCAGAGATTGCTTCTCCTTCGCGGTCAGGGTCTGTTGCCAATAAGACTACTTCTGCAGTCTTGGCTAATTTTTTTAACTCAGCGATTGTGTCTTTTTTATCTTCAGATATTTCAAATTGTGGTAAAAAATTGTGCTCCACATCCACGCCAAGAGTGGATTTGGGTAAATCCATAACATGCCCCATAGAAGCCCTGATTTCATACCCATCTCCTAAAAATTTCCCAATTGTCTTGGCTTTAGTGGGTGATTCAACTACTACTAATTTCATAATAAAAATTAAAACAGAAAAATGAAAAATGCAGAAAAGGTCTCTCTATTTTAGTGTATCATTTTTATTTTTTCACTTTTCATTTTTCATTGATAAAATATTTCCCATCCGAACCACTTTTAGTCATCCCTTTAAGCTCCATCAAGCTAAGAATACTCCCAACACTCCTTGAATCTTTTCCTATTGTCCTGACTATCTCGTCAAAATGCAATGGACCATTTTGTTCCAGAATACTCAGAATACTCAGCTCATCTGGATTATCTGACTTTCTGATATTCTGACTATCTGAATTTCCTAACTTCTGAGTTTTCTGAACTGTCATTATACCAACACTGTCAAGTATATCCTGCACACTACTCACCGCTATCGCTCCCTGCTTTATTAAATTATTTGTTCCAATGGATAATTGCGATGTAATTTGTCCTGGCACAGAAAAAACAGGTCTTCCAAATTTTTTTGCATAATTTGCAGTAATTAATGCACCACTACTTTCTGCTCCTTCTGTTACCACAATCCCTTGAGAAAATCCTGCAATTGTGGCATTTCGTGCGGGAAAAGATCCTTTTTGCGGCACCTCTCCTGGACTAAAGGTGCTTACAATAAGTCCATTATTTTCTAAAATGTCAGTATACAAATTGCTATGTTCTCGTGGTGTTGGAAAATCTACTCCGCTTCCTAACACTGCGATTGTACTACCACCATTTTTTATAGTTTCCCTATGTGCAACTCCATCAACTCCCAAAGCCATCCCGCTGACAATAGTAAATCCTTGTGCCACCAAATCTCGCACCAACATTTCGGTAACTTGCTGTCCATAGTCAGTTACCTTGCGTGTCCCAACAATACCAATTGTCTTTTCTTCTTGTAAGACGTTTCTATTCCCTTTTGCAAAAAGAATAAATGGCGGATGAGAAAGTTGTCTTAAAAGCTTAGGGTATTCTTTATCTTGTGGAATAAAGTAGTGAATATGTTTTTGCTCTACTTCTTCTGCATACTTTTTAAGATTAAAGTCTTTTCTAAATTCATCAAATTGTGTCCCTACTGCCTCCTTGAGTACACTGATAAGGTCCGACCTTGATGCATTCCATGCTTTTTCTGGAGTACCAAATTCATTAATGAGTTGCTCAAACCGGATTGTCCCAATTCCTGGAAATGCAGAAAACCCGAGAATGTAGACATCACTATTCATTACCTAATTATAAAGAATGTAACACAAACTTTACGGAGTTTTTCGAGGTGATTTTCTTCGTCCACTTGGTCTTTCTGGTGCGTCAGTAGAAGGCCCATACTCTTGCCCTAAAGACGGGGCTGGCTTGAGACCATGAGTAGACCCTGGTGAGTTTCTTTTTCTCGAAGCTCTTGCTCCTGGCATACCAGATCCATCTCTCACTAATTTTTCTCTCTTTTCCTCTTCCCACTTAGCCTCTGCCCATTGCTTTGCTTTTAAATCAAATGCGCGAGGATTTTGTCCTGGAAGTGGTTGATGAGTTTGTCTAAACTCCTCTTCAAATCTTCTTAGTGTTTCTTCTTTCTTGATTTTGGGATTTACCGAGCCCTCTCCTTCTCCTTCACTCATAAGACCTATATTATATTATTTTTCGAAGTATTTTTCAAGAATTTGTTTGGCAATAGGGCCTGCAATATTACTACCCTCTCCGCTTGACTCGGCCAGTACCGTAACAACAACTTGCGGATTGTATGCAGGAGCAAAAAGCGTAATCCATGCATGTGGAAGTGTAGTATCATCTCCATGCTGTGCAGTACCGGTCTTACACGCAACCCTTACTCCAACTTCTGCGGACCCTGTTGCATTTTCGGGTGTATAAAAGTCTTTCTCGTCAATTTTTAATTTTTCATTTGTAACTTTAAATTGAAAAAATGGCCAGGCAACTCCTCCTGTACTACACGCATCTATCATGCCTTCTCGAAGTAATTCGTATGTATTTTTTGTCAGAAGATTTTTTCGTATCGGACTACTTACCGTATTCGCTGTATTTTTTAAAAGCCTTGGTTGGTAAAGCACTCCTGCATTGGCAATTGCTTGAGTCCACATGTTTACCTGCAATGGCGTTGTAAGTAAATAGCCTTGTCCAATACCATAATGGTAATCATCTCCTAAATACCATTTGTCCCCAATAACTTTTTCTTTCCATTCCTTTGTAGGAAGTAAGCCAGATGCTTCCCCTGGCAGGTCTAGTCCCAAAGGACTACCAAGACCAAATTCTTTTGCAAATCCAGAAAGCCTATCCACACCAACCATTTGACCTACGGTATAGAAAAAAATGTCATTACTTCTTTGAATTGCTTTTACTACATTAACATCCCCATCGGTCTTGCCATACTGCGTAAAGTACCAATTCGCAAAAGAAAAATCCCCTACTTTAAGCACTCCTGTATCTTTAATAGAAAAGCTGCTATCAATAATATTATTCTGCAGCCCTGCAGCAGCGGTCACCAATTTAAAAGTAGACCCAGGAGGATACGTCCCGCTAATTGCTCTGTCCAATAGAGGTGACGCAGCATCGGAGATAATTTGCTCAACTGATTTATACAGATCTCCCGAGGAAGGAGAATATGTTTTACCCATGGTAAAAAGATTTGGGTCAAAAGACGGGCTGGAGAAAAGTGCAAGAATTTCCCCTTGCGGTGTACTTACAATTGCTGCTCCTTTTTTTACATCTTTCATTGCAGTAGCCACTGCTTCTTGCAACTGCATATCTACAGTAAGAGTTATATTTTGCCCAGGTAACGGATCTGTCTGTCCCAATACTCGTAATGTTTTCCCTGTCGCATCCACTTCTGTTAATTTTGCGCCATCAATCCCCTTTAAGACAGGTTCGTAGTATGATTCAATTCCCATCTTCCCTATTACATCCGTTGCTTTGTACGAGCTATATAATGGGTTTTTTATATCCTCTGGGGAAATTTGCCCCACGTATCCAACAACATGCGCACATGCATCCTGGCAAGGATACTGCCTAAGACTATCAATTTCTAAATGTGTATCATTTTTAGCTAAGTGCGAGATTGCATCTGTTGAATCAATAAGTTTTGTTTTTCCATTGACAACTTCTCTATATCCTGGTGTATTAATAACTAATGGCTTACCAAATCTGTCAAAAATAACACCACGTGGAGCATGAATAACCGTATTTCTAATTCTATTGGAATCAGAAAGAGTACGGTAATAGTCTCCTCTGAGTATTTGCAAAAAGCCAAGTCGCACTGCAAGAAGTCCTAAAAGACCAATAATAATAAGGGGAAAAAGCCAATACCGCACCGAGCTCTCATTATTAGGATAATAATGATTTCTTTTTGGAATTTTTTCGCTGTGAATACTCTCAAAAAAAACTGGTCCGACTTTCATAATTCAGAAGACTCGGAAGACTCAGAAAGCCAGAAATTCAGAAAGTCTGAGAACCTGAAAAATCCGATACTCTGAGTATTCTGAGTTTTCCGAAATGTTTATTGAGTATAACACAGAGATATTATTTTGCTAGAAGTCCAAGATCTGTTGCAGCAGCAATGACAGCGTCCACCTGATATTCCCTGTCAAGACGGGGTCTTCTAGTACGAGCATTACTACTTTTTTTAAATATTTCCATATAGTCATTACTCAGGCTATATAAAGCAAGCGCAACAGGAATATATTTTTTGGCAGTGTCTGCAACAAATGGATCTGTAAAAGGATACGAAAGTAATTTATCTTCTACTGTTTGGTAAGACAAATTACGAATAAGAAGATTACTGCTTGGGTGAAGAATAAATCTCACCATTCCCAAGCTATCGGCAAGTTTAAAAATTTGTAGCGCAGGAGTATTGTGCTCTTTCGGGACAACAGCATCATCATGATACATAACAAGCTCTGCTGCAGTAGCTTTTGTTGCTTCCGAAATGCCTTGACCCATCGAGGCAGTAAGCGAATCTATGCTATGTGCTGCGCGGCGCGCATGGGCAGTAATGTCTATTGCAGATTCAATATTATTAAAAAATCTTTGTGTATCATGAACAGATCCTGCAATTGCCTCTGCTGCTACATCTATTGGCTGGTGTGTTTGGAGAAAATCTGGCGCTGTATTGGCAACGTGTGCCAAATGACTTGCAAGAATCTCTGTTGCTGTTGCGTGCAACAAGTTGTGTTGCGATGTGTCCCTGGTTTGAGTAAATGGATTCAAAAACATACCTCTACGTACTTGATATGTACGGATAAAATCTTCTGTTGGTAATGTGTCACGCTGTTGAGGAGATAATTCTTGTGTTACTCGTTGTGCTGTCTCAAGAAGCAGGGGTTTTTTTTCGAGTGCAGCAAGACTGCGGAGATTTTGCATTTCCTGGCTTGGCTTGTATACCAAAGCAAGCCTGAGATATTCCCTTGGCGAATGATAGGATTTCCTCTCATTCATAACTACTTGTCCTGTATTATACCCAATTCCTTCCCTGCTCGCTGGACAGCTGCATACTGGTCTATCTTTTCCCATGGAATACCAGCTCTTCTCTGGGCGTTAATATCTTGCATGGTCAATCGATACAATCCATCAACAATGGGTAAGAATTTCCCCATAATAGTCATCAATTCTGGCGTGCCTCCTTCGTGTGCTTTCATGCGTTTTTTAGCTAACATATGGATACCTTGTGCAATAATTGGCATTTTATAATGAAGTTGACTTGGTCGAAAAAGCCGCACCATTTCCAACTTATCTATGGTGGTAAATAGCTCAATTTCCCTGCTTCTGTCTTTTAACGGTCTGTTATCAACATCATGAAATCTATCTATTTCTTTAATTTTTTCTACTGTGGTTGTATGAGGAGGAAGCTGCAATCCGCCCCTTTCTACAACATCGTTAAGATTCTCACTTGCTCGTATGCCATGGAGCTGGTAATTAAGAATAGTACCAAGTATGTCAAATCGAGACCGATAACTATCGTGTGTCCACGCACCGTACCGCAGTGCTGTAATATCCAGAGGACTTTCCCCATTTATTGCTCTTTGTGCATTCACATATTTTCCAATAAAAAGAGATAACAAATCTGTTGCAGCAAAGTGGCGGATATTATGAGGACTACTATATATAAGACCTTTTGACGGCTTGGCGTACAATCCATGGATGTTTTGGGGTCTTATTGCTGCCACTTCCTCCTGAGTTACGGGTATATCTGGAAAATCTCGTATAAGTGTTGCTACACCTTCTTTTGCTGTTACAATCACTGCACTGTCCCTTTTACGCACGGTCTTAAGCTCCTGGACAATAGGAAGCTTTGTTCTTCCCTCAATTCCGAAGGCAAAAGGATGGGGAATGTATTCCTGGAGACGTCCTCTCATAAGAGGACCTAGTATATCATAAATCTACTATAAGATAAAGTTGGCTGGTGTCTTTTTTGGAAATGACTGAAAGAAAAATGGCAAACCGAAGATAAGAGAAGATAATCCTGCAACGCTACACATGGATGCTACAAAAGGCTCGTTGGTAAATAAGACAAGATATATACCACTTGCCACAAGACTAAATAAGACACCAAAAAGCATATGGTGTGTTTCAAATTTTTTTTGATACAAAAAAATAAGTCCGACAGCAATAAGAAAAAAAAGCGCATTCACACCAAGGGGACGAAACGTAAGACTATCAAGCAATAATCCTGCTGCAACTGCAACAATATATACCCATTCCTTTCTTTGCATCACGCACAGCGCAATAATGCTTACTAGGGTAAGCGGAACAGAAAAAATTGTCGCTTCAAGACCAATAGCAAGAAGAAGAGAAAAAAAATAGAGAGCAAGTATCATACTTAATTTCGCACAACAAATACCATCGTGAGTTGATCAAAAGGAATAAGGGGAACAATGCGCGCTTTCTGAAAAAGACTGCTAGGATTTTTATCCACACTCACAATTTTCCCAACAAGCAAATCCGGAGGAAATCCTTTTCCCTGTATATCTTGATTTCCCTTTGTCACTACTGTGTCCTGCACCTTTAAATCTTGAGACAGTAATACATTATCCAAAATAATATCACCATTCCCATTTCCTTTTGCCACACCAATTGCTTGCGATGCCGAGGTAATTGCAGGAAAACTACTCTGCCTACTACTCACTAATTGCACAACAGCATAATGATCTGAGACTGAAGCTATGGTACCAACTACTTCATTTTTTACAATGACAACATTACCACTCTGTACCCCTTCCTTTTTCCCTGCATGAATAATAATATTTTCAGGAAAAGATATATTGGGGATTGCATTCCCCATACCAACAACTTGCACGGGAAGAAGTGTATTTGTTAAAGGGACAGATGTCTCAAATTGATCCCGAAGCGCAGCATTATCTGCTTGTAAAGCATGCATATCCACGAGTTGCGTGCGTAGACTTGCATTTTCTTTTTGCAATGATTCCACTGTTGATGAAGAGATAACGGTTTGCGAATGCAAGAGTTGTCCAAAAGGGAAAAAAACATTTTGCACACTATTAGTAAAAAATCCCAATACACCAAAACGTCCTAAAAATACGATAAAAAAAACAAAGACCAAACACAGAACAAAAACAGGGAGAAAATATTGTTTTTCTTTCATAGTATGTAGCTTCGCACGGAATTAGAAAGAAGTCAAGAAATTTTAGGGGTGGCGCGAGACGGGGGGCACCAAAACCTTTCTGGAGTGAATGAAATGAACGAAGCAGGCTTTGGGGCTGTCGAGTCGACAGGACCCCGATAAGCTCTACTGTAACCCCCCGGTCACTTTTACCCTATTTAAAAGCTTCTCATCTTCCAATACTTTTGCTGTTCCTCGTACAACTGTGGTAAGTGGCTCGTCTGCAACAACAACCGGAATATGAGTCCGCTCCATAATAAGCTTATCAAGTCCTTGGACATATGCTCCTCCACCGGTAAGAAGAATTCCATGCTCTAAAATGTCTGACGTTAACTCTGGTGGAGCTTCCTCCAGTACATCTGCTATTCCTTCTATTATTCGCGTTAGCACAGGAGATAATGCTTCCCGAATGTCACTTGCAGATAATTTAAGACTTTTTGGCAATCCTGTTTCAATGTCTCTTCCCCTTACAATCATCACATCTTCCTTTTCTTGTGGCTCATCTTTTGCGTTTTGCGCTTTATGCTTTACGCTTACTTCGTATGCACTTCCTATTTTTATTTTTATATCTTCTGCTGTTTTTTCTCCAAGAAGCATCCCATGTCTGAGCCGTACATAATGAAGAATTGCACTATCCATATCATCCCCTGCTTGACGTAAGGATCTACTCACCACAATACCTCCTAAAGAAATAATGGCAATTTCCGTTGTCCCGCCTCCAATATCCACAATCATTACCCCTGTTGGTGCAAAAACACTTACTTCAGCTCCAATTGCAGCTGCCATAGGCTCTTCTATAAGATATGCACTTCTTGCCCCTGCAGTAAGTGCAGCCTCCCAGACTGCACGACGCTGTACTTCGGTAATTGCAGATGGAATACCAATAACAACTTTTGGATGAATCAGCGACTTAGGAAAAAATGCCTCAACGCTGTGTGCTTCTTTAATATAATGCCGTATCATTGCTGCAGTTGCATCAAAATCCGCAATAACCCCACCGCGTAAAGGACGAATGGTTTCTATAGATGCAGGAGTTTTGCCAAGCATTTTTTTTGCTTCCCTACCTATGGCAATAATTTCTTTAGATTTTTTATGCCGTGCAACAATAGAAGGCTCGCGAATAATAATTCCTTTTCCCCGCACGTGCACCAAAATATTTGCAGTACCTAAATCTATACCAATATCATGAGAAAAAAGAGAGAAAAACCAATCAAACATGAATTGATTCTAGCACCTTGAGGTGATTATTCCAATATGTTACGATCTGTTCATGTTGTCGTTTTTTAATTTCCTCATCCGAATTTCTTTTTATCTTCTTTTTATTTTAGTTCCGATTATTTTTGCAGGAAATACTTCCGAGCTTTTTGAATTTAATAAAATGTGGATTGTCTTTGGACTTACCCTTGTTGTTATTGCTTCATGGATTTCTCTTATGCTTATTGAGAAACAAGTAAAAATACGACGAAGTTTACTTGATATTCCTATTCTGCTCTTTCTCTTCTCGCAATTTTTATCCACTATTTTTTCCATAGATCCACACACATCCCTTTGGGGATACTACAGCAGATTTAATGGCGGATTTTTATCTCTTCTTTCATACGCACTTCTCTACTTTGCATTTATTTCAACCATTCAAAAAAGGGATGTCATGAAGTATGTCTATACCAGTATTGGCGCTGCTGTATTTGTCGCCCTCTGGGGACTTCCCTCCCATTTTGGATACGACCCAACGTGTCTTATGTTTCGAGGGACTTTCGACGTCTCCTGTTGGACTTTTGCATTTCAGCCAATGGTAAGAATTTTCTCAACACTCGGACAACCAGATTGGCTTGCTGCATATTTAGTACTTATGATTCCTTTTACCGTGTCTCTTGGTCTTATTTTTTGGAAAAGAAAAAACAAGCTCCTCGCGTCTTTTTTCCTCCTTCTTACTTCTTTGTTCTTCATAGATCTTCTCTACACAAAAGCACGATCTGGATTTGTAGGATTTTTGGTTGCCATGGGAGTATTCTTTCTTCTGTATGCAGGTCTTCAATGGCGCTCATTTGCCAAGCACTCACTCCTAAAAGCAGTCAAGCAACATTCATTTTTTCTTCTTACGCTTTTTGTTTTGGCAGCATTCACTTTTCTTATTGGGTCACCTTTGTCTCAGCTAGATAAATTCTCACTCAGTGGTATACAAAGCTTACTTTCTGCACAAAAAACAGTGCAAAAGGCCCTTACTGCCAAAGATACTGGCGCTGCAACTACCACTGCATCTGGTATTCCTGTGCAGGAATTTGGCGGTACAGATTCTGGAAAAATCAGACTTTTTGTCTGGAAAGGAGCACTGGATATATTTCTTCACAATCCGTTGCTTGGCACAGGAGTTGAAACCTTTGGCTATGCATACTATCAATTTCGCCCTGCAGGACACAATCTTACTTCCGAATGGGATTATTTATACAACAAAGCGCATAATGAGTATCTTAACTACTTAGCAACAACAGGTGTCTTAGGGTTTGGGACGTATCTCTTTCTTCTTCTTACCTCTCTGTGGCTCATGGCTCGTGCATTAGGGAAAGTAGAGGATGTGCCCCTTAATGAGCAAAATAAGCAAGACCTGCTTGCATCACCCTACACCATGCGCCTTCTTCTTGTTGCTTCTCTTGCAGGATACGTAAGTATTCTTGTTACCAACTTTTTTGGATTTTCGGTTGTTGTTATGAATATCTATCTTCTTTTTGTCCCTGCTTTCGTCCTTTTTCTTACCAATCAAATTACTGACGATCGTGTCTATTTTGTGTCGAGTCATTCCCCATCACGACGTGGCAGCGAGGTAGCATGGATTGGCATTGGTGTTGTTTGGATAGTTGCATTCTATTTTGGTATTGTCTTAATTCGTTTTTGGTTGGCAGACGTGTCGTATGCTTTGGGACAAAATCTTGACCATGCAGGACAATACCAATCTGGCTATTCCTACTTGCACGACGCGGTAGCAACACGACCTTCAGAGCCTGTCTTTCAAGACGAGCTTGCAATAAATGATGCAGTCCTCGCAGGGGCACTTTTCCAGCAAAAAGATACCACAAATGGGACGCGGCTTCGCGACGAGGCAATTTCTGTGAGTGATGCTATTACAACAAATCATCCAAATGTTGTTACTTTCTGGAAATCCAGAGTGAGAATTTTTTATACCCTTGCGCAAAGCGATCCACAGTATCTTACCCAAGCGCTTACTGCAATCGAAAAAGCTGCAGCCCTTGCCCCAACAGACGCAAAAGTTTGGTACAACTTAGGACTGTTGTACGACCAAACAGGCAATGTTGACAATGCAATTACAACAATCGAGCGGACAATTACCTTAAAGCCAGACTACCGCGATGCTTACTACGCCCTGGCATTATTCTACAGGCAAAAAGCAGTCGGCCTAAATCCAGATAATAAAGTTGTCCAGGACCCAGAAATGGAGAAAAAAGCGGTGGCAACAATGCATCTTATTCTTGCTAATTTTGGCCCAAATGACGATTTAAAAATTAGAGACACCCTCAAGACATGGGGAGAAAATTAGATATCCGTTTTATCCTCTTTTTGCTATAATACCCCTATGATTTTAGATGTTGTCCAGGCGCCAGCAGAAGTCTTAGCTGCTAAGGCCAAGGCTATAGAAAAAATAGATAAAAATGTCTTGCAGCTTATTGAGGACATGAAGGAGACCTTAGTTGCTCAGACGGACCCGGAAGGTATTGGTCTTGCTGCACCACAGGTAGGACAGTCTGTCCAGCTTTTTATTGTTAAATATGACGACGAGTCCCCTTTTGATGTGTATATAAATCCCGTGCTAGAATTAGTCCCAGACAAAGAAAAAAAGACTAAAAAAGGAGAAAAAGAAAGGGAAAAATTAGAAGGATGCCTATCTCTCAAGGTAATTTGGGGAGTTGTTAAAAGAAACCACAAAGTTCATATGTATTGGATGGATGTAGACGGAAAAGAGCATACTGCAACCTTCTCTGGATTTTATGCAACTATTTTGCAGCACGAATATGATCATTTACAAGGCATTCTCTTTCCCAGACGGGTACTCGAGCAAAAAGGACAGCTCTATAAATCCAGTAAAGACGAAAATGGCAAAGATGTTTTTGACCCAGTAGAGCTCTAACGAGCAAAAACCAAGTTCCAAAAACCAAGATACAAACATTTGGAATTTGATATTTGGAATTTATTTGTAATTTGTTACTTGTATCTTGAAATTTATGAATACTGTTTTCTTTGGAGCCTCCTCGTATGTTATTCCCCTCATTGAGTTCCTTAGTAAAAGTTATGATCTCCAACTTGTTGTTACAACAGAGCAAAAACCAACAGACGCTGTTATACAATATTGCACAGAACAAAATATTCCCTATCTTTCTGTAACTTCTCTGAAAGATCAAGATACAAGAAACAAGATACAAGAGACAAACGCCCAATTTGCTGTCTTGGCAGATTTCCGACTCATGGTAAAAGAAGATGTTCTCAATCTTTTTCCAAAAGGTATTATAAATATCCATCCATCCCTTCTCCCGGAATATCGTGGGCCAACACCAGGCGTTGCTGCACTCCTGGATGGGAGAGACATAACAGGAGTAAGTCTTATGATATTGGATACACAACTTGATCATGGCCCTCTTATTGGACAAGTAAGTGAGCATATTTTGCCTTCAGATACAGCAGTGTCTTTGTACGAAAAACTCTTTGCAAAAGGAGCCCAGCTTTTAGCAGAAAAGCTACCACTGTATCTCGAGGGTAAAATAGAACCCAAAGAGCAAGATCATTCCAAAGCCACCTATACAGATTTCCTCAATCGTGACTCGGGCTACATTGATATTGAAAAATTTCAAATTTCAAATTTCTCGCCTCGCGGCGAAGCGGGCAAATTTCAAATTGAAAACGCTATACGCGCGTTTTTCCCATGGCCTACTATATGGACACTTACTACTCTCCATGGAAAAAAGGTGCGGATTAAATTCTTACCAGATAAAAAAGTTCAGGTTGAAGGAAAAAACCCCATGTCCTACAAAGACTTTATAAATGGGTATGAGGAAGGGAAAGAAATCCTAGGGAAATTATGGTTGTTATAGTCGGTTCCCCATTCGCCATTCCGCAGTATTACATATGTAGACAGCAGGCTACTCCCAATTCTCAGGTGAATTGGAATTCGATGCGCAACCATTTTTTGCTTTATCAGACTCATTGGTAATCGAATTACATTTAGCGAGTTCCTCCCGAGCGTCACCCTGAAATTGGGCAGACTGGTGGCTGCAAGGAAGTAAGATTCTGGACAAGCCAGAATGACGAACTGAATAAGGTTCAGGAATGACAAGAAAATGCAGGAGTGACAATAAATGACTATGCTGTGACTACTGGGGCTTCTTGCTTGGCAAGTTGCTTAAACATTCGAAGACATTTTGTACAAAGGCGTACTCTCTTCATATTTGCGCCAATTTTTACCCGTGCTGCGTGTAAATTAGGCTGAAATACTTTTCGAGTACGATTTTTAGCATGAGATACATTGTGTCCATACTGTACGCCTTTTCCGCAATTCAAACAAACTCGTGCCATAATGAATCTATTTTACCATAGATTGCAGCTTGGCTCAAGGGAGAAAACCTATGCTATACTTTGACTATGGATTTCCTCCTTACTATTGGAATTTCTCTTGTCGTACTGCTTTTCTCGGCAATTTTGCATGAGGTTATGCACGGCTATATTGCCGATAGATTGGGCGATCCAACTGCACGACTTATGGGAAGACTTACGCTTAATCCCCTTAAGCATATTGACCCATTTATGACAATTCTTCTCCCTCTTTTACTTTTTTTCTCGGGCAGTAGAATCCTCTTTGGAGGAGCCAAGCCAGTACCAATTGATCCATTCAACCTAAAAGATGGAAAAAAAGACGTTGCCTTGGTTGCCCTTGCAGGACCACTTACCAATCTTGTCGTAGCTGCTCTTGCAGCTGGAATCCTTCATCTTGGCGCACTCTCTATACCACTACTTGAAGAGGTGCTTTTTCTTATTGTGCAAATTAATATTTATCTAGCAATTTTTAATTTACTTCCTATTCCGCCACTGGACGGCTCGAAAGTATTTGCTCTTCTGCTTCCAGATGAAGTAGCCAATTCCTATTTGTCTATTGGTAGTATTGGAGTATTTATTCTTTTTGCCTTACTTTCCTTCCCCATTGGTGGATTTTATCTCCCTAATTTTATGCAGCACTTGTACACACTTATTAGCAGATTACTTGGATTGTAAATCAGCTTGACTTCTTTCTACTCATTTGCTACGTTAGACAAAGATTATGGAACCCAAGCCCTCTTTTTTTAAAAAATATAAATTTACACTGATTAGTCTTCTTATTATTATTCTTGCAGCAATTCCCCTTCTTCTCCTGTCCAATACAGGTAAGTCTTCAACAACACAAAAGCTAGCTGTCTCTCCCTCCCCAACTACTAGTCCTATGACAACAAGCAATGTCGAGCCAACACTTACTCAAGTCGATGCAGATATGCAGACTTCCCTAAATCAAGTAGATACAGACTTACAAAGTGTTAGCCAAATTGACACATCGAAAGATTCAACATCCGGATTATGAAACACTCTATGAGCACAAAAAACGCGCTACTATATATATCTACCACTCTTCTCGCCTTTACCTTTGTCATGTCGCTTCCTTCTCCCGTAAAGGCCTTGGAGGCAACAGGCACATTAAATAAAGAAGCGCGAGTTGAAGCACGCGCTACTATTGCCGAAGAAAAACAGACCAACCTTTTAGCTGCTATAAAACAGCGTGGAGACACTATGATTGCCCAAAGACTTACCTCTCTTCAAAAGCTTTCAGATAGAATTAGTAAAGACAAAAGGCTTTCGGATACTGATAAAACCACCTTCCAAAATGACATTTCTACAACAGTTAGCGCTCTGAATGCACTCAAGGTAAAAATAGATGCAGATACCGATGTAACAACTGCTCGTGCGGATGTAAAAAGTATAGTTACCTCCTACCACATTTATATGTACTTCGAGCCTAAAGAGCGCTTGCTAGTAGTAATCAACAATCTTCTTACACAGAGCAATACCATCACAACTCTCCAAGGAAAAGTCCAAACACTTGTAACCGACCTAAAAAATCAGGGCAAAGATGTAACCACAGCCCAAACAGCCTTAAGCGATATTTCTACCCAGCTCACAGCTATTAATACACTCCTTACAACAGATAAGTCTTTGGTAAGTAATGTTACCAATGCTACTGCCAATCCTCAATCTGTCTTTACCCAAGTACGAAAAGATTTAGCTACCGTTAGGGCAGACTTTGCCAAAATTAGAAGTGATTTTGCCACTATTCGGGGTAGTCTAAAGATACTTATTCAAGTAAAAACAGGCACCGCCTCCCAATCCGCAAAATAACTTCTTGCACCCTTGACAAATCTCTTTTTATGTTATAACATGTTATAACTATGCAGCAAAAATTTATTCAAGTTGGTAATTCTAAAGGAATCATTATTTCTCAAGACCTTATTAAAAAGCTTGGATTTGACACTACCAAGCAGGTACACGTTGAGCCCGACTTACAAATGGGAGCAATTGTTATCACAAAAAATCCGGCTGTACAAAAATCTACAAATCCGCGTTTACTTTCTATTTTAGAGAAAGTAAACAAAGAATATGGTCCAGCACTCAAAAAACTTGCCAATCTCTAAAGAGGTTATTTATATCAGCTTAGAAGATCTCCTTATAATCCACACTGATCAAATTGAAAGGTATGGAGGTAGTCATGGTATTCGTGATTTAGGATTAGTTGAGTCTGCCCTATTCAGACCTCAATCCAGCTTTGGAGGTGAAGATTTGTATCCTGATTTTTTTGATAAAGCTGCTGTACTCGTCCATTCACTACTTCTTAACCATGCATTTGTTGACGGCAATAAACGGACCGCAATGACAACATTGCTGTCTTTTCTAGAATTTAATAATCTACACCTGAAAGTAAGTCAAGAAGAATTGATAAATGCTGCTCAATTTATTGAAAATAAAGAATGGGACACTAAAGCTATTGCCTCTTGGCTTAAAAACCACACAGAATCCGCAAAATAACTTCTTGAAAAAAAGAAAAATGTATCTATAATACTTCTATATGGTAAGCAACGAAGTAAAACAAAAAGCAAAAAATGTTTTAAATGCTGTGGGAAAAGTATTCATCGGACCAACAGGTGCACCACTTGTTCATCCGGATGCTCCCCAATTCCCTCAACTTCCTGTTAGACCCACAACCCAAAGACGAACTCAGCGTTAGTTCTTCTGCTCTGATAATTAGTCTGTCTTTGGTCTACCTTCCTCGTCTCTTTCTCTCCAAATATTATCTAGTCTTCTGGGGTCTTTATCGTAAAGTCCTGAAAACCATTCTACCCAATGTCTCCGTCCACCCTCTCTTCTTATTGGTCTCCCTTGTTCATCTCTAATTATTGGAGTATCTCCAGGCTTACTATCTAAAATCTCTTTGACTCTTCTTACTATCCTTCGTGGCAAGCTTTCTCCTGACATATTTAAATTTCATCCTACTCTCTCTCTGGAAAAAGCAAGAATCTTGACATAACTTATAGTTTATTGTAATATACCTGAGAAAGATAAATCTATGCCCAGACGGTCACGACCACAAAGAAATACGCAAACTCAATCCGGAGGCCCGGAGACAGAACCTAGACCCACTAGCTCACCTACAACACAACAAACCCCCGATCATTCAGGTGGAGTTTTGGCAGGTGGAGTAGGAGGATTTGTCGGGGGATACTTATTGGCTCGACATCTACTGGAACCATTCGCCACAGAAGCACACCATATTTCCTCTAAAATTGTTCAGACAGGAGCAACTGGAGTTGCGAGATTATCAGATAATGCCATGGCAACCATTCAGCATGGTCTTCATGTCAATCCTACCCAAACAATTGTCGCAATTGCTCTCATTCCCCTTCTCCCTACATTAGGAGCAGTTGTGGGGCACAAAATTGACGAAAGAGTAAATCCACCAAAATTAGTCTTGACAGACTAAATTCCTCGTGATACATCTTAGATAACCTGCAAATTACTATGAGAATTCTTTCTCACCAAGTATTGGGTTACAACCAACTCCCTCTGGGTATTTCTTTTCCTTTCCTAATACATACACAATTCCAACTCTTTATTAACGAGAGTATGCAATAGCTAAAGAGCCAAATAGGCTCTTTTTTAATAATAAGGTGGCCTGGAGTGGTTGTTGGTTTTACTATATCGTTAGAATTTTATTTTTCCTTAACCTTACTAGCCTCAAAATACCCCCTTGACAAATACTATAAAACAGTTTATTATATATCTAATATGGTAATTGAACAAGGCGCAAGACCAACAGAAGTAAAAACTAAATCAAAATCAACCGGTCGTGAACCAGGTGGATTTAAGAGATTTTTAAAAAGTTTAGTAGCTGGACCAGGTGAAAGAAGCGCAAGTGATATCAGTAGGTTTGGAGCTGGTACTTTCGGTGCTCCTAAAAATCGATAATTATCCCCTCCTTAATCAATAACCCCTTTAATTTAGGCTCTTCCTTGAAAAATTTTTACTACTCCCGTATCATGGATCTATGGACACAAATGGAGAATCGCAATTTTCCACTCCCCAACCTACTAAAAAGCCATTTCTTAAAGGATTATTTTTTCTCGAAATAGGATTATTTGAAATAGGATTTGTTTTTCTTCTATTAAGTGGTATCTTTATTGCCTTAAATTATTTTAATATTATCAATCTTAATCACATCTTCCCTACACTATCTATTCTCCCAAAAAGTAAAACAATTAATCAGCCTGCACAGACACTAACCCATGAAGAATATTTTAAAAATTATGTAAATTCTGTCCTACTAACCCCTTTATCATCAAAAAAAGCAACAGCTGTCTCTACAACCAATAAAATAGTAACATTCACATGGAATGAGGATGCCTATAACGCTCAGGCTGATTATACGTATGGTAATGATCAAAAGAATATACTTATAACGTTTAGTGCTTATAAAAAAGATTCCACAACAAATATTGAGAAAGATGATGCAAAAGTGAGAATCGCCAAGCTTTTTACACACAGTCTTGATCTTGGCAAACTACAATGCGGTACTAATCCTCATAATATCTTTGTCTGCAATCTATCGATAGATAATTCAGATTCTCGAGAAAACTTTGGTTTGTACAAAAATGCAGCAACATCTTCTGCTGTAGTGGTATTTTCTTGCAAGCTTTTCAAATCTAATAAAAATTACTCACCAAACACAAAGTGCTTTGATTTTCTCTAAATCAGACTTCCAAATCTACTTACAACACTATTGATTGAAAAACTTTCTCATTACTAATATAGTAGAGCTATACTCTACATTCTGGAAAAGTTATGTTATTAAGAAAATATTCTCATTACTTCTTACTTTTGTGCATAGTACTTACTATGGGAGTATTTATAGCCTCTCATCCTCAAACAACTTGCGCATACAATTCTGGCTCATGTTGCTGCAATGCAGGAGGCAATCTTCCCAGATGCTCAAGCATTGGTGTTAGCTGTGAGTACATCATTGGCAATGGCCTCTCTTGTCAATCGGGATATTCATTTGTATCCGATAACGGCACATGTCCTACATCCGTAACTGAAGCAAGAGCAGGGCAAGAAAATTTTGTCTGCGCAGCTCAAGCAGCACAACCTACTTGCAATGAAGTTACAGGTGGATTTTGCAATATACCAGGACATGGTTGCAATACTAATTACACCTACGCAAGTAGTTCATATGAATGCTCCGACGCTTGCTGTCGCCCCATGACGTGCTCGGATCTTTCTGACACAAGCTCTTTTTGTGGACTTTTGGGCCATTCATATGCAGGTCGCACTCCTGACTATGCAAATGGTACCATTTCCAACACATGTAGTAGTGGGGTCTGTTGGTCAGTTTTACAATCTTGCAACGGAGGTGATACACAGACCAGTGGATGTGATTCGACAAATCCAGGATTTAATACATGCGGCACCTACCCAGGGACGTATCAGGTAACGAGAAAAGACTATACTCATCCAAGCTGCAATCAAGCTGGTACATCTGGCAATGGTTATACGTGTACTGCTTCCACAGACTGCAATGCAACCTATTATTATCCTGCCTGTACAACAGGCTTTGAAAATCACTGCAACGCTGGAGGTGGATATGCCTGCATTAATAATAATACCTGTGTCACCAATATTTTTGTCCATGTATATACGGACTACAATCACACAGCAACAAATAATGGCGGAGGAAAATCTGGGGTAACAATTAGTGACAATGCAGGTAATACCCCACAGACAGATGGAAGTGGGAATGTAACTTTTACTAGCAAGCCAGTTGGCAATTATACTATTAGCGAGACTGTCCCTGCTAATTTCCAAGCAACGAATGCAACGTCCCAAGGAGTAAGTCTTACCAATAATAATGGAAATGTCACTGTTAATTTTTACCTTACCCCCCTCTACTCTATTTCCGGACGGGTATTTAATGACACCGATAAAAATCAACGCTATGATTCCGGGGACACTGGCTATGGAGGTGGGACAATTCATATTAGCGGTGGACCAACAGCAGTTGCCGATAGGACTGCAGCCGGAGATGGCACGTGGTCAACGCCAACAAATTTACTTGCTGGCACATACCTTGTGAGCTATACAACTTCTCTTGCTGCTGGATATAAATTTACTACACCATCCTCTTACTCTGTAACAGTTGGCAACCCAGCCGGATCCATAGACTGTAACGTTGGCGGCTCTTTGGATGGTACCTGTGGTGGGACAAATAGTGGAAGTATTGCAAATTTAGATATTGGTCTTACCAATGAAATCCCTTGGCATCAATCAGTGTGTCTAGATGTACGAGACGATAGTGGTACCTATGCCAACCTTATTCCTCAGGCTCCCAACTGCGGTGGCGTAAGTGGCG